>JBDSIP010000166.1:0-4562 GCA_039917915.1 Thermoflexales bacterium | reverse complement strand
GAATCCGGGTCATCCTCCAAATCCGCGACTCAGACAGGGGTGGCCGGGGCCGTGCGCGCATCCACCTTGCAGGAGCGCGCTTGAGTCCTGAGTGGACATGAGTGCGTTGGCGCGCACCTGCGAGGTTGATGCGCGTTCGCCTGTCCTGTTCATCCTGTCGATCCATGTTGATTATGGATGGGCATGGCCCCGCCCAGGGCCCCGTCCGTGGAATCCGGGTCATCCTCTGAATCCGTGATTCAGACAGGGGCGCGCCACTTCCCTTCGTGTTCGTTCATGTTCAACTGAATTCCGGTTCTTCTGTACAATCCTCTTTGATGAACACGCACACTGCGCATCGGCGCGCAACCGCGCTGCGCGCCCTGACCTTCCTCTTCGCGCTGCTCCTCGCCGGCGGGCTGGCCCGCCCAGCCTTCGCCCAGGACAAGACCCTCGAGTGGAAACGCCTCGATGTCGACATCGCCATGCAACCCAACGGCGATCTGCGCGTCACGGAGACAAACGTGATTAACTTCACCGCGGGCAGCTTTACCTTTGGCTACCGTGATGTCGACCGTTCGCGGTTGACCAGCATCTCGGAGGTCACCGCCACGGACGGGGGCAAGGCGGCCAAGGTTGAGACCAGCATCGCTGACACCGGCAAATTCCGGATCAAGTACTACTTGAACGGGGCCGCCCAGAACGAGTCGCGCACCCTGGTCATCTCGTATCTGGTCAAGGGCGCCACGCGCTATTACCCCGGCGGCGACCAGGTCTACTGGGCGGCCGTCTACGCTGATCGGAACGGTTTCCCGGTCCTCAACTCGACGGTCACGGTCCGCCTGCCCCCTGGCGCAACCGGGATCCAGGGTGCCGTATATGGGCCGGCCTCGACCATCACCGGACAGGGTGAAAGCGTCATCAAGGCCACCGCCACGGCGGCCATCCGCAGCGGGCAGCAGATGGAGGTGCGGGTGCAATTCCCGCACGGCATCATCAGCGGCAACGCCCCGGCCTGGCAGGCGGCTTTTGACACGCAGCGAACCTACGACGAGACGGTCAAACCACGCAACGATCTGTTGTTCATCACCCTCAGCCTGCTCACCTTGATCGGCGGGCCCGCGTTGATCGTCTTGCTGTGGTTCCTGCGCGGGCGCGACCCGAACGTCGGCCTGATCGCCGACTACCTCGACTCCCCGCCCAATACCTCGCCCGGCGTGGCCGGCGCGCTGGTCGACGAACGCTCGGATCTGCAGGACGTTATCGCCACCCTGGTCGACCTCGCCCAACGCGGCATCCTGATCATGAAAGAGGCAGACGAGCCCCCGGTCAAATCCTGGACGTTTGAGCGCGGGCCAAACTTCGGCGCCCGCATCTCCGACCATGAACAGCGGCTGGTTATCGCCCTGGGCATGACCAGCGGCGAATCGGTCGACATGTCCCAACTCAAGGACAAGTTCTACCGCCAGCTCGGCACGATCAAGAAGAGCCTGTACGAGGAACTCGTCAAGCAGGGTTTCTACACTCGGAATCCCGAATCGACCCGCAGTCTGTATGGCGGGCTGGGTTTCCTGTCGCTGGTACTGGCCGGAGTTGGCTGCTTCGCCTCGATCTTCTTTGTCGACTTCAGCTCCTACGCGGTGTGCGTGCCGATGGGGCTGGTCATCACTGCCATTGTCGCCCTCATCGCGGCGCGGAACATGCCCCAGCGCACCCGGGCCGGGGCCGAGATGAAGATGCGGGCCGAAGCCTTCAAGCGCTACCTGCAGAACATCGAACGTTATACCGACCTCAAGGCCGCCACCGATCAGTTCAGCAAATATCTGCCCTGGGCGATCGCCTTCGGGCTGGACAAGACCTGGGTCCGCAAGTTCGCCTCGGTGAACGCGCCGGCGCCGGACTGGTATGTGCCGTATGGGTATGGCTATGGGTATCCACGCTACGGAACGGGATATGGCGGCTCGGGCGGGGGGATGCAGAGTGTCGCCCAGGGCGGCCAGTCCGCGGGTGACATCAGCGGGGCGGCCCGGGCAGCGCCCTCGATTGGGGGCCTCAACCAGGGGCTCACGCTCGGGATGGCCGGCATCAGCGACGGGTTGACCGGGATGTTCAACTCGGTAAGCCGCACGTTCACCAGCCAGCCGCAGCCGGTTGCCAGCAGCAGATCAGGCGGAAGTTGGGGCAGCAGCAGTTCCTTCGGCGGGGGTGGCGGATTCAGCGGGGGGGGCGGCGGCGGTGGCGGCAGCTCCGGCGGCGGCGGCGGCGGCTTCGGCTAATCAAAGCAAAGCAAAACGCGATCACACACTACACTAGGGGTCTACATGGGCAAGACACTCGGGATCGTCTTTATCGCCATCGGCGTTGGAATTCTGTTTCTGGCCGGCGCATGGGCGCTATCCAACACCGGCCTGGAAGGATCGGCCAAGGTGCTGGTTCTGGCCTTCGGCTTCGTCATTGCCGCGCCGCTGATCGGCGTGGGCGTGGTCAGCCTGAGCAAGGGTTTGAAGGACGCCGGGGAAGAGGGCGTGATCGCCAAACAGCGCAAGCTGCTCAGCATGGTCATGACCCAGGGCAAGATCAATTTGCCCGACGCCGCGCTCGAACTCAAATCCACCCGTAATGAAGTCAAGCAAATCGTCTACGACCTGATCGGCAAGCAGCTTTTCAGCGGCTACGTCGACTGGGACGCCGGAATGCTCTATTCGGAAGAGGCATCCAAACTCAAGACCGGCAGGTGCCCGAAGTGCGGGGGCGAACTCACCCTGGCGGGCAAAGGCCTGGTCAAATGCGCCTATTGCGGCACCGAAGTGTTCAGCAGTCAGTAGCCGCGGCGGCGCGTGGAGAAATAAAATGACAAACTCACCCCTCGATCTTCTGCCTGGCTACAAGGGTTACAAGGACCTTGAGGCGCGGCGCGAGAGCGACAAACAGGCCCGCCTGGCCGTTGCTGCGGAGCTCGCCCGCCACGCGGCTCAGATCACCCAGGTTCAGAATGATGCGATGCGCGAAGGCGGGATCGCGTTTATGGATCAGTTGGGCGGCCTGAAGACCGCTATTCAGACCCTGGCCGACAAGATCAGCGCGGCGCCACGCGGCTACACCGGCCTATTCGCGACCAAAAACATCCAGGCCGATACGCTTGACCTGGTCCTGAGCTTTGATCGGGAGCTCTTGAATGAGGCAACCGCGCTTGGCCCGGCCATCGAATCGGTTGAGCAGGCCATGCTGGCCGGCGCAGGCCAACAAGCGGCGATCAGGGCCGCCCAAACCGCCGTGAAGGCAGTGACGGCGACCTTCGAGAAACGGGCCAGGATCCTCGCGGGCGGGTGACGCGAACAGAAGCCGGTGATTCGGGGCCACACGAATCGTCGGCGGCCAGTGGCGCCTGAACCGTCAGGCCGCATTTACCGGGTGGCAGCTTAACAAGGAGAAACACACAACCATGGCTCGGATTATTGACGTCATCGAGTGGCCCGATCAGGGAAGCACCGACATCATGCAGCGGGTGCCCGAGCAGGGCGCGGGCGATATCCGCCTCGGCTCGCAGGTCATCGCGCGCGGTGCGCAGGTCGCAGTCTTCTTCCGCGATGGCAAGGCGCTGGATGTTTTCCGGGAGGGCCGCTACACCCTCTCGACGATGAACATCCCGATCCTGGCGAGCATCATCAACCTCGGCACGAACAACAAGACCCCCTTCCCGGCCGAGGTCTACTTCGTCACGACCAAGGACTTCATCGGCCAGAAGTGGGGGACACCCAACGAAATCACGGTGCCCGACTCGATGATGGGCGTTGTGCAACTCCGGGCCCATGGCACCTACTCGATGGCGATCAGCGATCCGCAGCGCTTTGTCACCCAGATCGTGGGCGCGCAGGGGATCTACACGACCGGCCAGCTGGCCGACTATTTGCGTGACATCATGGTCAGCGAAGTCGCCAGCGTCATCGGCGCGACGATGGCCAAGAGCTCGCTGCTCAACCTGGCCGCGCTGCAATCGGATCTCGGAGCCGCCATCCAGGCCAAGGCCGCCGATGACTTCGACGCGATCGGTATCGCGCTCAAGAAGGTCTACGTAGTCGGGATTACCCCGAGCGAGGAAACGGCCAAGGCTCTGAGCGCGCGCAGCGCCATGGGCGCACTGGGCGTCAATTACATGCAGTACCAGGGCGCGCAGGCCATGCGCGACGCGGCCCAGAACACGGGCGGCGGGGTGGCCAGCCTGGGCGCCGGGCTCGGGGCCGGCATGGGCATTGGCGGGATGATGGGCCAGGCGATCAACTCGGGGATGCAGACGCCGCAGCAGCCGATGCAGCCGGCCCAACCCGCAGCTCCGGCCGCGGGCGGTGGCGAAGCGCCCGTGACCAAGGCCGCAATTCAGAAGGCCCTGTCCAATCTGGACGTGCGAGTGGCAAATGGCGAAATCAGCGAGACGCTCTATAACAAACTGACGGCCAACCTGCAGAAGGCGTTGGACGCCGCGGCGGAGTAGCTCGACCGCACGGTATTTCGGGCGCGATATCCCCCGGCAGCGCCGGGGGATAGTCCTGAGGGACATTGTTGTTAGATGGGCGCATGCCCGGCTT
>JBDSIP010000165.1:0-4258 GCA_039917915.1 Thermoflexales bacterium | reverse complement strand
ACGCGCCTTCGGCCTACATCGCCCGGGATGGGACCGCCTACTGGCTGCGCGAAGAGGCCGACCTGGCGATTGACGCGCTCGCCTTTGAGCAAGACTGCGCGGAGGCGCTGCGCCATCTCGACCCGGTGCCGGTGGATGGTCCCGAGTTCGGGCCAGCCGTCGAGGCCCTGGAACTGGCACTGGCCGCGTATCGAGGCGACTATCTGCCGGAGGCGCTGTATGACGATTGGGCCCGTGCTCAGCGCGAGCGGCTGCTGGCGCTGTATTTGCGCGGGTCGGAGCGCCTGGCGGCGGGCCGCCTGGCCCTGGGACAGCCCGACGTGACTGTGCGCCTGTGCGAGGCCATCCTCGCCCGCGATCCGTGTTGGGAAGGCGCGTATCGGTTGATAATGGAGGCCCAGGCGGCGTTGGGCAACCGAGCCCAGGCGGTGCGGGTCTACCAGCGTTGTGCTGAGGCCCTGCGGGCCGAGCTTAACGTTGCGCCTTCCCCGGCGACGGAGGCCATGCGGGTGAGGATTGAGGCGGGGGGCTGAATCACGATCACGGACGACACGGAGGCTGCGGATTGCGCGGAAGGGCGCACCTCAACCCCGTCATCCCGCGCGAAAGCGCGGGAGCCATAACGCGCCCGGGCGCACCCCAACCCCGTTATCCCGCGCGAAAGCGCGAGATCCGTTCCGCGGACGGGCGTACCCAACCCGTCATCCTGGGCAAAAGCGCGAGATCCGTACCGTGGCCGGGCGCACCTCAACCCCGTCATCCCGCGCGAAAGCGCGGGACCCATACCGCGGCCGGGCGCACCTCAACCCCGTCATCCCGTGCGAAAGCGCGGGAGCCATTTGCGCACAAATATGCTTTTATGCTAAATTCCCTCTTGAAGGTGCAACATGCGAACCACGATTGATATTCCCGATGAGCTCTTGCGCGCCGTAAAGGCACGGGCAGCGCTGGAAGGGCGTCCGCTCAAAGCGCTGTTCCTGGAAGGCCTTCAACTGGCGGTGGGCAAGCCGCCGACGAAGCGAGCCAGGCTCCACAAGGCGACCTTTCCGATCATTGCGGGCGGCCCGCGCGGGCGCAGCGTCACGAACGAGATCGTGCAGAAGGCCATCGACGACTACTACGCTGAAGAGGCTCGCCAACATGCCGAGTCTGTGCGACGTTAACGTCCTTCTTGCGCTCGCATATGGCCGGCACGCGCAGCATCGCGCGGCAGCGGCGTGGCTGGCGATGATTAATGACGTCGAGGCGGTCGTTGTGTGCCGACAGACCCAGTTGGGCTTGCTGCGCCTGCTTAGTACTCGGGCCGTAATGGTTGGGGATGTCCTTGATGCCGCTGGCAGTTGGGCGGTGTTGGATGTGATGATGTCCGACGAGCGCTTCGTGTTTTCGCCCGAACCGCCCAAGTTGGAACCGGTATTTCGCCACATCATGCGCGCCGCTTCAGTCTCACCGAAAGTCTGGCAGGACGCCTACCTGGCCGCCTTCGCGATCGCGGGTGGCATGACGCTGGTGACGTTCGACGCTGGATTCAGGGGTATTGCAGACCTCGAGTTGGCCCTGCTGGGATGAATTTCGTATCGTCTCGTCGCCGGCGACGGTGGGGGCGAGGCGGGGAGCGGGTGAATCTGTAGAGGCGAAAGCAGCCGCCATCGAATCTCTGGACAAGATCGTCGAGCCGTTTCGAAACCGGTCGCTGGAAGGCAGGCATCCATAGGTGTTTTTGGACGCGGTATATTTGAAAGTGCTCCGCAAACCACCGAGTGGTGAATATGGCGCTCGTGATCGGGATTGGGGTGCGCGAAACGGGCGAGCGGGAAATTCTGGGCTTTAGAACCACTGGACCCGGATCTACTCGAACCACCTCTGCGAGCGGGTAAACCGAGAGGTGCGCCGCCGAGGCGACGCGGTTCAGCTATTCCCCGACGAGAGCGCCGTCTGGCGCGCTCCGCGTTCCGGCACCGGTTGTGCCGCCTCGGTAGGCGTCGAAATCGAGGAGGCCGCCACCTAAAGTGTTCGCGGCCCAAACCAAAAGCGCCGAATCTGTAGCAGAATAATGTCAGCAACTCACGAGGGTCCGCCCATATTTGCACCCCGTGCAAAGACGCTAGCCGTCGACTCAATCGGGGTGTTCTACAATCGGCAACGCATGACATGATGTTGGGCCTCAAATGCCCGGCGAAGTTCGAGGCGGTCTTCTGACTGACTTAACCACCTTTCCACAAAATCGGGGAGGCCCACTGCTCTGTTCGCGAGCCCGCAGCGAAACCATGTGTCGGCTGAGCAGATCCGAACGGACTAAAATAGTTGGCGATGGAGAACACTGATTCCAGGCCCGCATGTTTGGTGACGGTTGGACTTGGACCGAAACCCGAGGCCATGCGAAGAGGTATGAAGAAGGTTGTTGGCGCGGCGTTCGCGGCTGTATTTGCCATCTTGGTGGGTGTGCGGGTTTTGGCTCCGGATGCGACATCGATGCCTCCGAGCCAGGAGCCGCCTCCGATCCTGGCTCAGGTGCTCGACGACGCTGTCAAACCCGATGTGACGACAGGCTCACCGAGCCGAAGCGAGTCGGCGCCCGTCGACGAAGAATCGTTTTATCTGCCCCCGAAATCCGGGGCGCGGGTGGATGCGAAAGTCGGCCCGGGTGCGGGTGTCAGTACCCCCCAGGCCCTTTTGTCATTGGCACCGCCGCCGACGGCCAATAGCAGCGCAACACCCATCACCGCGGCCGCCTATATCCCTTTGGTCCAGCGGGCTAGCTTAAGTATAGGAAACGTCTTCGGAATTGAGTCTTATACCCTCCAGAGTTACGTGCTTGACCTGATCAAGACTTCGGGCGCCGGATGGGTGCGCCGGAACGGCTTGCTTTGGTCGAGCGTTGAGCCGAACGAAGGCGACCGAAACTGGGCGGCAGTAAGCAGTATCGAAACGGACATGATCAATGCGAGTCAGAACAAGCTCAAGATGATCATGATCGTTCGCGGCACGCCTTACTGGGCCCAGAAGTACCCGATTCCGACGCCGGGCCCGTCCTGCGGGCCAATCGCCCAGGCCAAGTTCGAAGCATTCGCGCGATTCATGCGGGACGTCGTCACGCGTTACAGCGCCCCGCCGTACAATGTCAAATACTGGGAACTTGGAAACGAACCCGACGTTGACTACCGCGTATCACTCGGGAACGATCCGAATCAGATCTACGGGTGTTGGGGTGAACCGCATGATCCCAACTATGGCGGGGCTGCCTACGGCCAGATGTTGAACGCCGTCTATCCGGCCATCAAGAGCGCGAATCCAAATGCGCAGGTCCTGATTGGCGGCCTGTTGCTGGACTGCAATCCGGATTTGCCGCCCGCCATCTGCGCCAACCCGGTCCCGCCGCGGTTCTTTGATGGCATTCTCAGCACGGGCGCCGGGAGCTTCGATGGGGTGAGTTTTCATGCATACGATTACTGGAAAAAGAACACCCTAGGCCAGTTTACAAGCCCCGCCTGGGCGTCCGCGTGGGACACGACGGGCCCGGCTTTTCTGGCCAAATCCCGGTACTTGAAAGATTTGATGGCAAACCGCGGCGTCGTCGGGAAGTATCTGCTGCTCACCGAGAACGCGCTCCAATGCTACAACTGCCAAACCGCTCCGGATGACTTTCAGACGACCAAGAGCTGGTATGTCGTCCAGGCCGTGGTTTCCACAATCGCCGAGGGCCTGAGGGCCATGGTCCACTATGATCTTGACGGCCAGTGGCGCCAGACGCACTTGTACATGCCTGGCTCGGTTGGGCCGTACAACGCCTTCAAAACGGGGGCCAGAATCCTGTCAGGCGTGACGTCGGCCGTCCCGCTCTCGATCACTTCGGGTGTGCGAGGCTATGACTTCGACTCCGCCGCGGGAAGGCGCTGGGTCGTCTGGTCGGCGGATGGGATCACCCGCACGGTCACCCTCCCGGCCGCGCCCGTAGCCATCCTGGACTCGCAGGGCGTGACCGTGTCAACGGGAACGGTGTTGACGATCACCCTCGAGCCAAACTACGTCCTGTTCGCGCCCTAATTGAACTGCCAGAACGTCCTGGCGATCGAATACCGTCCCAGAAGCCGCCGAGGCCAATCGAAGTTTGAGAGATCGGCGGCGGATAAACAGAGGAACGAAGAACGGAAGCTACGGAAGCAGGAGAATCCCGGGCGCTTCGGTTCGTCTTACGTTCTTCGTTCTTCTGTTAAGCGCGCCCGCCAGGCACCCGGCTTGGCAATGCCAAGCCAGGCGC
>JBDSIP010000164.1:0-6271 GCA_039917915.1 Thermoflexales bacterium | reverse complement strand
CCGAGCTGTCGAAGCGTTTCTGCTCGCTGCGCTCGCGCACGAAAGCCTGCACGACCTTGATCCCGGCCAGATTCTCCTGCAGCACCGAGTTCAGCTCGGACAGGCGCATCTGGACCTTGCCGAAGAGCGGTCCGCTGACTGCGCCGAAGAACATGAACAGCCCCATCGCGACCGGCAGCAGCGGCAGCACCACGAGGGCCAGTTGGGCGTTGGTGGTGAACAAAATGACCAGCGTGCCGACGATGAGGGCCAGCGCGCCAACGATCTGAAGCAAACCCTGGCCGATGAAGAGCCGCAGCTTTTCGACGTCGTCGGTGGCCCGGATCATGAGCTGGCCGGTTTGGGTCTTCTCGTAGTAGGAGAACGACAGGCGCTGGACCTTTTCGTAAAGCTCGTTGCGCAGATCGTAGGCGACCTGCTGTGAGTTCTTTTCCGCCCAGTAAGCCTGCAGGAAGGCGAACACGCCCCGGAACGACGCGAAAACGACGATGGCGATCCCGGCGGTCAGCAACGCGCTGGGCGCGCTGGCGATGTTGGCGTTGAGCTGATCGGTCAGCTGTTGCAAGGTCAGATTGGCCGGCAGCTTGAGAAACTCGAGCAGCCGCGGCAGCGCGGCCGAGACCGCGCCGGCTGGAATGCTGGGCAGGCGATCGAGGACGGCCTTTCCGGCCACCCCGTTGCTCACCGCGTCGATGATGCCCGAGACCAGCTTGGGCACGGCGAGCTGCGAGAGCGTGGCGATGACCAGGAAGACATAGGGCAGCGAAGCCTGGCGCTTGAAGCGGCCGAGGTATTTGATCGCGCGGCCGATCGCGTCTTTGTTGACGGGTGCGCGCGGCGGGCGGCCGCCGCTGGGACGTTGCATCATGGTGTTGAGGTTTCCTCCGTTATTGGCTGGCTCCGAGGTTCACGTGTTTCAGTCGCGACGACGCATTCCTTCATCAAGGCGCCCTCGGGGTCCATGGCGCCGAGCAGGTCGAGCAGCAGGCTCTTCAAGGTGTGGGCCCGGGCCGGTCCCAATTGGCGCAGACCGTCGACCAGGCGGGCGTGGGTCTCATGCAGGGGCAGGCTGGCCAGCAGCGCAAGGGCGTCCGGCGTCACCGCCAGCGGAGTCCGGCGCCGGTCATGCGGATCCTTTTGGCGCGACACCAGGCCGAGTTCCTGCAGGCGGTCGACAACTGGCACCAGCGTCGAGGGCGTCACCGTCATGCGCTGGCCCAGTTCGCTCAGGGTGAAGTCGCGCCGGGCCAGGATGCGCAACACGCCCAGGTGCATGCCGGTCAGCCCGGGATGAACCACTTGCACGCGCTCTTCGATCTGGCGCCAGGTCAGCTTGGCAATGCCGCCCACCAGCATGTGAATCGCATGCGCGGTGGTGACATCAGGGGGCATCAGCTCGCTCGGGGGAGGGTCAGATCGGGTTGGCATAATCATTCGAAGCCGAATGATACCAGTTCCAATGATATAGAGCCTGATTTGTCCTGAGCGGAGGATGAATGTAAAAGGCCGAACCAACCTTGTATATTCAAAAAGGCGCTCGCGGGTAGGCGCCGAATGCTCTAAGGAGGCGTCTATGAGTTAACTTGTCAAACGCCATCGCACTGGACGGGAGATCACCCGGATTCTTGCGCAGCTACTGCTAAGATCAGGTGAGGTGAAGGGTACGCGCCGACTCCGCAGTCGTCATTCCCGCGAACGCGGGAATGACGACCTAATCAAGCCGCGCTGCATACGTTGTGCGGCGCCCATGAATCGTGTCGACAAATATCGTCGTATTCGGCCGAAAGTCGCTCAACAAGCGTTAATGTCATTTGTTGACGCCTCCTAAGTGAAGTACCTGAACTTCTTGACGATCGAACGCCGCGCCAAAAGCCGTCGAGCCCAATTGAATATCGGGCTATCGGCGGCTGCCTAACAGAAGAACGAAGAACGGAGCTTATGGAAGATCAAGTATGCCGGGTGCTTCGGTTTCTCCTTCGTTCTTCGTTCTTCTGTTAAATGCGCGCGACAGGTCGCTGATTTGGCGATGCCCTTGATGAATGACTATCAAGAGCTTGTGACGACCCATTTAGGAGGGCACGGTTCCGGGGCGCCTACCCGCGAGGCTGATTCACCCCCAGCGCACTTTCCAACCCATACCCCGCCGCCACGAGCTCCCCGTCCTCCAAAAACCGCCCGATGAGGGTCGCGCCCATCGGTTCACCCGTGTCACGCCGACCCAGGGGCAGGGTCAACGCCGGCGCGCCAGCCATGGCGAAGGGGATGTAGCTGGCGCTCCCGGTCCCGGCCAGCAGGTCGCAGCCAGCCGCGTGGAGCAGCTCGTCGATTCGGGCCCGGGCGGCGGCCCGGTTGCGGGCGCGGGCCCCGGCGTACGCCTCGGGCGTGACTGTGTGCGCCTCCGAGGCGGCCAGCAGGGTCTGCCCCCACGGGGCGCGGTTCGCGGCGTCGGCGGCGTTGAAGGCGACGATCTCGGCCAACGACGTCATCGGCGCGCCCGTCGCGGCCAGATAGGCGTTGACCCCGCGCTTGAAGTCGTAGTATGCGACGGTCATGAAGTCATCCCGGAAGCGCGTTTCATCCAGCGCCTGGGGTGTCGTTTCAACCACCGTGGCCCCGGCCGCGCGCAGGGCGGCCGCCAGGCGTTCGCGCCACGCGGGCGCGTCGGGGTCGATGTCGCCGGTCTGACGGACAATCCCAACCCTTTTCCCGCGCAGGCCATCCGGGTCGAGGCGGGCAGAGAAGCGCATCCCCGCCAGTGAGCGGGCGGCCTCGGTCTCGGGGTCGGCCGGATCGGGTCCGGCGATGCCGTCCAGAACCGCGGCCAGGTCGGCGACCGAGCGCGCCAGCGGGCCGGCCGTGTCGGTTGCTTCAGTGATGGGGATGATCCGGTCGCGGCTGACCAGCCCGAGGCTGGGCTTGAGGGTGACCACCCCGTTGGCCGAGGCCGGGGCGACCAGCGAGCCCCAGGTTTCGCTCCCGATCGCGGCCGCGCACAGCCCGGCCGCTACGGCGACGGCCGAGCCCGAGCTGCTCCCGCTGACTTCGAAGCGCCCATGCGGGTTGTGGGTCTGCCCGCCAACGGAGCTAAAACCGTTGGGCATCCCGTCGGTCGTCCAGTTCGCCCATTCGGACAGGTTGGCCTTGCCGAGCAGGACCGCCCCAGCCGCGCGCAGGCGGGCGGCGACGGCGCTGTCGCGATCGCACACCGCGTCGCGCAGGGCCCACGCCCCGGCCGTCGTCCGCATCGGGCCGGCCACCCCGATGTTGTCCTTGAGCAGGATTGGAATGCCGTGTAACGGGCCGCGGGCGGGTTCGGCGTCGCGGGCTTGCGCGTCCGTGAAAGCGTTGGGGTTGAGCTCGATCACGCTGTTGAGCCGGCCGGCATCGAGGCGGCGAATGCGCTCTATGTAGCGTCGGACAAGACCCAGGCTGGTGATCGTGCCGACGTCCATCCCCGCCCGGAGTCCGGCCAGTGAGACGGTCGCCCAACGCTCGTCAGGCAGCGCCGCCGGCGCGCCAATGTCGGCGGGGAAGACCAGCGGGCGCGGCCCCGCCCAGGCCGGCGTGTTGTATTGGCGCTCGAGGTTCTCGGCGCTTTGGGCGGTCTCGGTTCGGATCAGGTCTTCGGCGGTCTGAGGGGTGTTGGACATGGCAGAGGGGAATGGTAAATCACGGAGAACACGGAGGCTGCGGATGACACGGAAGGGCTCGTGACGGCCAAATGTCACCTCCGCCAACGCGCGTCATCGCGCGCCCCAACACCCGTCATCCTGTGCGAACCCTTCGGCAGGCTCAGGGCGAGAGCGCGGGAACGAATACCGCGGCCGGGCGCACGTTTGAATCACGATCACGATTGACTCGGATGACGCTGATTCCACGGATGTATCGAGTCAGTCCGGAGCGAACCGTTCCGTGTCATCCGCAGCGTCCGTGTTTTCCGTGATTCAGACAGATGTCTGCCGCGGCAGCCGCAGCACAAACGCGCTCCCACCGCCGACAACGCTTGTCGCTGTGAGCGTGCCGTGTTGGGCCTCGGCGATCGCCCGCGCAATCGCCAGCCCCAGCCCGCTCCCGCCCTGGGCCCGCGCCCGCGCATCATCGGCTCGATAGAAACGATCGAAGACGTGCGGCAGGGCCTCGGGCGGAATCCCCGCGCCCTCATCGCGGACCTCTATCCTGACGCGATCGCCCTCAGCCGCCGCGCGCAGCGCGATGTCCTTTCCGGGAGGTGTATGTTTACGTGCGTTGTCCAGCAGGTTGACGATGATCTGGCGCAGGCGGTCCTCGTCCACCCGCGCGCGCAGACCGGAGGCGACGTCGATCGTGAAGCGATGTTCGGCCAGGGCGGGTCCATATCGCTCGGCCATGTCGCGCAGCAGGGCGCTCAGGTCCGTCGGCTGCAGCGCCAGCGTCGGCCGGGCGTCGAGCGCGCCCAACATCAGCAGATCATTCGTCAGGCGGGTCAGGCGGGCAACCTCGACGTCGAGGTTGCCCAGCAGGCGATCAGCCGCGGCCTCGTCGCCGTCCGCCACGCCCATGCGCAACAGGTCGATCGAGCCGCTCAACACCGTCAGGGGCGTGCGCAACTCGTGGGCGGCATCGGCGACAAAGCGCTTCTGGGCGGCGAAGCTCATGTCGAGCTGGGCGACCATGCTGTCAAACGCGCCGCCCAGCTCGGCGATCTCGGCCGGACCCGCGCGCCCAACCCGCTGGCTGAGATCACCCGCCGCAATTTGGCGCGACGCGGCGATCACCCGCTCGAGCGGGCGCAGCGCCCGGCGGGTCGCGGTGACACCCAGCGCGGTGACCACGATCAGGACCCCGCCGACCCCGAGCAGCAGGGCGATGGCGAGCGTGCGCAGCGCATTGTCAATCGGCGCCAGATCCGTGCCAAGCTGGGCAATGGCGACGACGGGCTCGGTTGGCGCGCCGCGGACCGGAATGAGCACCCACATCTGTCCACCCGCCGCGTCGCGACCGACAAAGGGCCCTTCCAGGCCGCGGCTCGCGCTGGCCAAGGCGCTTGGGCCGGGTGTCGGCAAGACCAGGCCGCGAGTGCTGGTCGCGATCAGGGTCGCGTCGGGGGCGTAGATCGCTGCGCCGATGTCGCGCCCGGCCAGATCGTCGGCCAGGCTGATCAGCGCCCCGCGCTGGCGCTGCGGGTCGCGGCCGCCAGGCGGCTGGCCGCCGCGCGGGCCGTCGATCGCCAGGCGCCGGTCGATGATCGGGCGGGCCTGGTCGCGCAGCCGGGCGGCCGTGTCGTCATACAGGAACTGCTGCTGCTGGGCATACAACAGCGCGCCGCCGCCGCCCAGCGCGGCGAGCAGGATCGCCCCATACAGGACCGGGATCAGCCAGCGCAGCGGCAAACGATTCATCTTCATCCTCGCAGGGTGTAACCCACCCCGCGCACCGTCCGGATCAACTGCCGCTCGCTGTCGCCGACCTTTTCGCGCAGCGACGAGATGTGCACCTCAACGACGTTGGCGTCGCCCGTCCACGCGTAGCCCCATACCCGATTGAGCATCTGCTCGCGGGTGAAGACCTGGCGCGGGTGCGACAGCATCAGCTCGAGCAGCCCGAATTCGCGAGGCGTAAGCGCGACCGGCTGGTCATTGCGCCACACCTCGCGCGTCTCGCGGTCGAGGGCCAGCTCGCCCACGCTCAGGCGCTTGCGGGCCTGCAGGTTGCGCCGGCGCAACATGGCGTTGACCCGGGCCAGCAACTCCTGAAAACGGAAGGGCTTGACCAGATAGTCGTCGGCGCCCGCATCCAGGCCGGCGACCCGGTCCTCGAGCTCGCCCTTGGCCGTCAGCATGAGGATTGAGACGTCGCTCCTGGCTCGCAACTGGCGGCAGACCGCAACACCATCGAGCCCGGGCAGCATCCAGTCCAGCACAACGACGTGGGGTTGGAACTGGCCGGCCAGGGCCAGGGCGGCCGGGCCGTCCGCGGCGACGCTGACCTCAAAGCCCTCGTATTTCAGGCCGGTGCTGATGAGGTCAGCCAGCGATGGCTCGTCGTCGACCACAAGCACGCGGATGTCCGGGCGCGGATCAGTGTCGGTCATGTCTTTGCTAAGTGTACGTGAATGTCAATTGTCATGCGGAGTGGCGCACTGCCAATCCGCATGACATCGTGACGGTAAAGGAACCATGCGAAAAGCCCACCGGCCTGATTACTCAGGCCGATGGGGGTCGGAAAGGGGAGAAGAAACTACGGGTTGGCCGGCGCCTGGTTCTGTTGCTGAGGCCCGCGTCCACCGCGCCCG
>JBDSIP010000163.1:0-2914 GCA_039917915.1 Thermoflexales bacterium | reverse complement strand
GATGATGTTGAAATAGTACTGGCCCTCGCGATAGCGCCGAATGGCGTAGGTGAGCTTGCGCATCCCCCACACATCGGTTTTGACGAGGGTGCCGTTTTCAGCGGTGATGAACCCGTTGATCTTCTCGACAACAACCGCGACCGCGGCAGCGTCAATATCGGGCTTGATGATGTAGGTCAGTTCGTATTCGCGCACAGGGATCTCCTTCCTTGGGAAAGTTCAGCGGCCAGAGGCCGCGCAGTGCTCCACCCGTCAAAAAGGCGGGCCCGCTTGGGCGGCCCGCCAGTCGATGGAGCGGAAAGTCGCTTCGTTTGGTGAAGCGGGTGAGGATGATATCACACGGAATTGGCTGTTCCACATCGATGCTACCTCCCAAGCATTCGCAGCCTGTAGGCGAGTACCTCCACCCAGATCACGACCGCCGCCAGAAAGAAATAGAACGCAATCCCCTTTAGGGCGAACGCCGGGGCAGCAAGCGCGAGCGTCAACCAGGTCCAGATCGACAGGGGGCGCCAGACCGGATCGCGCCGGAAGGCCACCGCAAACAGCAGAATGGCCGGAAACAGGCTGAGCCCGAGCGCGATATAGGAAAGATCGTGGATGCGGCCGGGTAGGGTCGCCACCCGGGTGGTCAGGGTCGGATCGGTCGGCGACGCCAGGCCGGCCATCGCAACGCCGGCGAAGACGAGCAATGCTGCAGCAACCCGGCCCACAGAACCGGCCCGCAGCGATTGGCCGACACCCAGCGCGAGGAGCGCCAGCCCCGCGCCACCAACGACGAAGGCCAGGGTCATCAGCGGGCCATACGGCCCAAGGGCCAGGCCGCTTGGCCAGTCGAAGGTCGGAGCCGCAACAGGATGCCAGCCCAGCCCGCGCATGAAGTCGTATTGGGCCACACTCAAGCCGGCCACGATGAGGCCGAAGGCAAGCGGGCCGACAGTGCCGGCCACGACGGCGGCCCGTATGAGACGGTTCATTCTTTGACAAACTCCAACCAGTGATAGGCGATCAGACCGGATGCCAGGCCATATTGCAGCCCCAATCCGCCAACCTGTCCCTGGACAAAATCCCATCGGGATGGGAGCGCATTTCCGATCCGCAGCGCGAGGCGCGCCAGAAACCCCGGCAGCCTGAGCAGACGCAGGTCGGAGGTGAGATTGCGCTTGAGGCGTAGGTGCAGGCCGGCGGTCTGGGCCAGCGCAATGGCGCGGGACAGCGAGAGGGCGCTGTTGGCGTGCCAACCCCGTCGAAACGCAACAAGCCACTCCGGGTTTCCAGGCGGTTCGTCGACCAGGAAGTCGTCGCAGACCAGCAGCACGCCCCCCGGCTTGAGCACCCGAGCCGTCTCACCCAAGACAAGGCCATAGTCCGGGGCATGGATGAATGACTCGATCGCGTAAGCCAGATCAAACCCCCCGGCGAGCGGGAGATGCAGAAAGTCAGCCTCGACAAATCCGGCGCGCCCGTCCATCCCGCGCGCCAGGGCGCTTTGGCGCGCCAGACGGCACTGCATCGGACTGATCGTGACCCCGATGCCGTAAAAAGGCGCCCCGGTCGCGCGCGCCAGATGGAACAGGCTGCCACCCACCCCACAGCCCAGATCCAGGAGTTGCAGAGGCTGGCCGGCACGCTCGGCGGCGACTGCCGTGACGGCCCGGCCAACCAGGTTATTAACATAGACCAGCGCATCGGGCAACGTGCCGACACCCTCGGCCCAGACCGAGCGATGAATCGTCTGCGTTTCACGTTCCCGGCCAAACCGCAGAAAGATGGGGGTGTTGCGCTCGTAGTAGGCTCGGACGCGCTCGACCGGATTGGCATCTGCGTCTGTGGGCATGGCCCGACAATGTTACCCGCCACGGCAAACGCGGTTCACCACTGGCTCATATTCGATTTAGCCTTTTGCGAGCGCGATATCCCTGGCTGCCGCGGGGACGATCACCTCAATTCAAGAGCGCTGCGCGGGAGAACCCGCGTCCGGTGCGGCTAGCTGGCCCGGGGCGTTGGGCCGGAGCGGCGACGGAGGAGCCAGCCTCCGGCCGCGAAGACCGCCGCCACGGCCGCGGCCACATACGCTGCGTTGGACACCAGCGCCGCCGGAGCCTGTTTCACGCCGATTCCGGCAAACGCCCAGACCAGAACGAGCAGATATGCGACATCACCGCGGGTGTAGGCCATCAACCCGGCGACGACCAGGGCGACTATCAGCATGATAACGGCCCAGGTTTCGCCGCCGATACCAAACCCGTTCCACTTGGCAAAGTCGAGGACGTCGGTGACGTTGGCGATGGTGGCCACAGTGATCCAGCCCAGATAAATGCTGAAGGGCAGGTTGAGCATCCACTTGACCGCCGGGGTGACCGGGCCGTGGCCGATGTCCAGCCGGACATAGATACCGATCAGACACAGCAACAGGACGATCATGAAGACCAGGGTAAGCGGGAACTGGTTGTAGTGCCACAGCAGCAGCCAGACGACATTCGCCACGCACGAGATCAAAAAGAGCGGCGTGATCGCGGCCAGCGTTTTGTTATCGCGCTGGGCGGGCAACGCCTGATAAATGGCAAAGGCGACGAAGCCGAGATAGATCACGCCCCAGATCGAGAAGACGTAGCCGGCGGGCACGAAGAAGACCTGGAACCTGTCCGAGATCTGCCCGGTGTTTTGCCCGTTGAAGGGGATGATGTTGGCGAGCGAGTTCATCGCGATCGTGACGACGACGGCGACAATGTTGAGAATACGTCGAAGGTTGAAACTCATGGTTGGACTCCAAATTTGGGGGCCGGGCGCATGCAGAAGCTGCTTTCCCGACTGAATTGAGTGAATTGTAGGCCTCGCGACCCCAACACAACCGCCGATCAGGCTCCGGTTCACGGGCCGTTCGGGCCCATCCCAGCTCAGGCTCATATTTGGT
>JBDSIP010000162.1:0-8562 GCA_039917915.1 Thermoflexales bacterium | reverse complement strand
CGATCGATCCGGCACCGAGCCAGGTCGCCAATACGCTAAGACCCCCGCGTTGGAGAGGGGGAGCGATCAGCAGCTAACGGTTCAGCGTCTGGCATGGAGCGCGATTCTCCGCGAAGGAGCGGATGGTCACTGTTATTATCGTCGCATGACCTCGCCCGCCCGCGACCCCGCCACAATGGCGCCTGCCCGTGGTCCGCGGGAATTCAAGGTTGCCACCTCCACACTGGCCCTGGTCTTGCTCGGGTTTATCGCTTGCGCGCAGGCGCTGTGGTTGCCGTTTTCGGCATCCGACCTTCCCTGGGTCTCCGGGCCCGCCACGCTTCAAATGCTGACGCTGGCGCCGGATGGGTTGTTCCTGCCTGGGCTCATGTCCGGCGACGCGCCGGTGATGATGCGCCTGATCCGCGTCGGCGCTCACCTCATCGTCGCCCTCCTCATTGCCCAGTCGCTCCACGGTCGTTGGCGCCAGACAGCGGCCCTGGCCTTGTTGCTAGGCTCGCCGGTGGCCTATCGGGCCGTGAGCTGGATGCCCGCCCTCGGGCCGCAGGTTGCCGCCGCGCTGATCGTCACCGGCGTGGCGCTGATCAGACGCCGCCGCCGGGGCGCGGGCGCAAGCATTGCCCTCGTCGGGGCGATCTGGTTAGGGTTGGGATTATTCGTTGGCTCAGCGGAACTGCGCGACCTGGCCGCTGCGGCCGGCCTGTGGATGGCGATTGCGCTGGTGGCGACCCTCGCCATTGAGGCAATCCGCACCCACCGGCTGAGCCGCTTGTCGCGCCCCGCCCACGTCCTTACGGCCCTGGCCGTCCCTGCGCTGGCCCTGAGCGGGGCGTTGACCTCCGCTGGTTGGCTGCGCGGCGCCACCCTGGCTCTGGCGCCAGTGCGAAGCGCGCTCAACCTGGCGAATGACCGTGGAAAGGCGACGACCGTTGTGCTGCTCAACTCGCCAACCTGGCTCGCCGCCCCAAACACAAAGCCCACGGCGCCTGCCTATGGCGACTGGCTGCTGCCAACCGGTCCGCTCGCACCCGCGCCGAGCGCGGGCAATTTGACCTTGCGCGTGGCCCGGACGCCGGATCTGGTGCTGACCCGGCAATACGCGCTGGGCGGGCTGATCGCCTACTACGATGGCGCGATCATGATGGAACGCACCCAGGCGCTAACCGAAGCGCTTGCAGCGGATGCCCTCATCCTCTCGCCCTATGGCGCAAAGATCGACGAGGATGCCACGGTCGTATGGCGCCGAATCGCGCCCGCCAGTCCGCCGCTGGCGCGCTTCGAATCGCCCCAGGGGGTCGTGGCGCTGCTCGGCGCGTCGGCGTGCCTCGACCCTGCCGGAGCGCTTTGGGTGCGAACCGCGCTGCGGGTGGACGCCATAGCCCCCGCCGCCACCGGCAAGCTTTTTCGGCATGCGCTGGCCCTCGCCGATTCCGACCCGCAGTTGGCCGGCAATGACGCGCCGCTGATGGGCGGTCTCGCCGAGCTTGCGGATCTGCCCATTGGCGTCGCCTTTGAGGACCTGAATGTCTTCGAGGCCAAGCGCATTCCAGCCGCCGCGGTTCGCCTTGGAATTTACGACTGGAAGACGGGCGCCCGCTGGAGATCGACATCGGGCGATTCGGCTGGCGACACGCAGCTGCCGGGTGATGCCTGGGTCGCGCCGGTAGACTTCCGGCCCAGTTGTAACTCGCGATGAGCGTCTTTACCACTCCCTCCGCGCTCCCGGCGAACCCGGCCTCGGTTGTCGGCCCCACGGCCCGGCCCGACGCCTATGTCGCCTCCCTGACTGGAATTCGCGCGGTTGCCTCGGGCATGGTGGTTTTGTTTCACTACCTTCTGGCGGCGAAGGCGCTTCGCGCGGCGGATCTGCCGGCGCTGTCGTGGCTGTTTGGGAATGGACAGACCGGCGTGTCAATCTTTTTCGCGCTGTCGGGTTTTCTCATTACCTTGCGCTATCGCGACAGTTTTGCCCGCGGCACCGTTCGGTTTCGCGATTACTGGCTTAAGCGCCTGATCCGGATTTACCCCGTCTACGTTTTCACTCTGACCTTTGGCGCGATCGTGCCGGCCCTGCTCGAAGGAAGTCAGGACTACGCCAACCCACTCACCTGGATCGGACTCTATGGGATGGGCCAGGCCCTGACATTCTCGATCTTCGCGCTGGGCATCCCAGTCGGCTGGTCGCTGACGATCGAGGAGATCTTCTATCTGCTCGCGCCACGCCTGGGCCGCTGGCTTGACCGCAAACGCGGGGGAATTGCCCTCGTTGTTGGGACCGGGGCGATCATCGCACTGGTCAGCGCCAGCGTATTTGCGTTGACCTTGCTGCTCCCCGTTGGGCCGAGTGGAGAGGCCCTTGGTCCATGGGTGTCCAAGATGCCGCTTGACCTGTTCTTCAGTACCAGCTTCTTCGCCCGAATCCCGGAGTTCGTGAGCGGGATGGTCGGCGCCATCCTTCTTCTGCGCTTCCGCACCAGCGTCGTTCCCCGCGCGCGCGCGCTGGTCGTTGGCGGAACCGCCGCAGCCGTGCTCTTTATGTTCGCCCAGAATGAGGCGCTTGGACAAGGCCACTACTTCCTTTACGCCTTGTTACGTTTCCTTTCGGCCACGGGCGGCGCAGCGCTCATGCTCGGGCTGGCGAGCGCCCCACCCAACACCGCCATCGCCCGCTTTCTCAGCCTGCCGCTGATGGACTACCTGGGCAAGACCTCCTACGCGCTGTATCTTGTCCACGTCAGCATTCCGATACAGCGCATCTGGAGCGGTCTCGTCAGTTTGCCCATCCACCCGCTTTTCAGCGTGCCCATCATTTACGTTATAGCAGTAGGCGCCAGCATCCTCCTATATGAGCTGGTCGAGCATCCGGTGCACTCCTGGCTGTCGAAGCGCCTGCGGTGATCGTGCTGCAGAATGCGGGAACGACATCCCCTGCGAAGCCGGAATGTCGATTCCGCGAACAAACTGGCTCGCGGCCTATGTCCGCCCGACCCGGGGCAGGAAGTAAGGCCTCGGCATGGGCCAGAGCCAGGCCGACGCGCCCCACCACCCGCCCAGGCCGTCATCGGCGCGGGCAGTGGCGAGCCAAGGCACAACGTTGCCACCCAAGTCACGCACCCAGAAATCCATCCGCGCCGCAAATGTGACGGTCGCTGCTTCGCCGGGCGCGAGGGTGCCCCGCCAGGCCACCCGCGGAGCATTGGCTCCCGGCGGGCCGGCGGCCACTATGCCCGGGCCATCCACCATCAACGTGCTGGTGAGCAGCCTCAGCCCAAACGGGACTGCCGTCGTCATCGATCCGGACGCCGTCACCGTGCCGATGTTGGCCACCCGCACCGCCCAGTTAATCGACTCGCCAGGTCGCGGCCGCCCCGGCGCAAGGTCAAGCGTCACGGTCATCTGGGGAGCGGCCATGCGGAGCGGCCACTTGCGGGTAAACCGCAGGCCGATTTCCGGAAGCGCGATATGAGCGGTCACGGTCAGAGCCGCGCCGGGCTCCGCCAGGGCCGGCGCCTGAACCGCGAATGTCAGAGAAATCACCGCCCCGGCCGCGATCTCGCCCGCCCACGCACCGCCATACGCAGCACCAGCGCCCGTCAGAGTGGTGGTCAGCATAGCCAGCCCCCCTTCAAGCGTCACCGATATCTGCACCGCGCGGGTAAGCGTGCCGGCCGGCCCAAAGACATCGTCAGCCTGCAGCGTGAGTGTCATCGGGGTCTCGTCACCGGTTCCGACGACCTCCCGGCCGCCCTCCAGGCTTGTTGCGCCCAGCGGACTTAACCAACCTGCAATCTGGTCGACCAGCATCTGCCGCGCGGTCTGGGCGTAGGCTTCAAACGGATAGGGCATGAAAATCGTCCGCCAGGGGGCGGCCTCTGGACCGGACCGTCCTTCGCGCGCCAACGCGGCGGGCTGCCCGCTCTGGCCGCGCGCGATCACATGGGTGGCCGACATCGGCACCAGGGCGCTGCTCAGGTTCCAGTTGTAGCCGGTTGGCCACGGTAGAAGCGATCCATCCGAGAACGCCCGCAGGCCAACGGGATTGCCGGGCTCGGCGACGGTCCGCGAGATCGCGTCGTCGAAAAGAACCCCCGCCACGCCCAGATAACGCTGGCTGAAGTCGTTGATACCGGTGTAATACAACGCCGCCTGACTGGTATAGAACAGCCGCCCGCCACCATCGAGGTAAGCGGCCATCGTTTGCTCCTCGCCAGGCGTGATCGGGTCAAACCAGTCATAACCGTTGAACCACATCACCATCCGGTATCGCGACAGCACTTGCGCAGATGGCCTTGGCACCGGCGTTTGAGCGGTCACCGATCGGCGCCAAAGCGTGCTCCACACGTCAAAGCCGATCCCGGCGGCGCGCAGCGCCTCCATGTAGGCGACCTCACGGTCATACCAGCGGTCATCGTCGATCAACAGCACGCCGGCCGGCGTATGAGTCAGATAGTCCAGGGTCGCGGTTGCAGTGGGAGCGTCTTCGGCCACGGCCGTGATCCGAGCCAGATCAGTCGCGCGGCCGGTGACCGTCACGGGAATACGTATCGTGGCGGTGACGAGGACGGTCTGACAGGGCGCAAGCCGAACGGTCGCCGCGGACAACTCGGTCGGCCAGAAATTGTCTGAAACCGTCAGGTGGAAGGTCTGGGTGATTCCCGCCTCGCCGGTGTGGCGCACGCGAAACGGGCGGATTATCACGGCGCCGGGCGCATCAACCGCGTCGCCCGTCGGCAAAGTGTCTTGGGCCGCCAGACCCACCCCGAGCGTTGGGCTGGGCGCGGCCAGCAAGTCCAGGCTCCGGCCAAGCGCCTGTGCCCGGCCCGCCGCCGTGTCAATGGCCTCGAGGCCAAAACCAAAGTAAGCCAAACGATAGTTCAGGCATTGTCCAGTGAAGACCCCGGCCGGGTCGGAATTGCTCAGAGCCGGGGCCACATAGCGGGCGAGAACCGTTGAGAAGTCGCCGTCTGAAATCCGAAACTGATCAGGGGTGAACTGATTGTTGGCGCCCGTGCCGCCGGCGATCGTGTAGGCCGAGCCGGCCCACGCGGTGCCGGGCTCTCCCGCAATACGCTGTGTGCTCGCGTCGTCGCCTTCCCAAACTACGTTCAGCAACCGGAAGTAGGGTTCAATTCCAAACCAACCGGAGTCGTAATAGCCGATGTCCTGACCGGAAAGGATGAGTCGGCGCCCGGTTCCGAGATAGCCCGACAATGCCGCGCCCGCGCCAATGATGCCGGGCGAATCGTAGGGCGCGGACCAGACCACCGCGTCATAGCCGAGCAACTGGGTGATCGTCGGCGTGTCGCGCGGAACTTGCTTGACAATGATTTCATCCCAGGCGTGGCCGAGCGCGGCCAGCGCCTCGCGGTATTGGCTGATCGCGCTGCCATAGTAAAAGGCGCCGCTGTCGACGAGCGCCAGGCGCAGGGTGGGCGTCAGCGCGAAGTCGGCGGTGCTCAGTCCCCCGTCGGCGATGGCGACGGTGCGCGTCTGGACAAAGTAACCCAATGCGCGCGCCTCGAGTGTATAGACGCCGGCCGGCAGTTCCAGCCCGTAACGACAAGGCGCGCAGCCCAGATTCGACAGACTGCTGCGGGGTGTGCCCAGGGCGCGCACGGTCGCGGTGATGTAGGCGCCGCTGACCGCATCGACCACTGAGCCACGGGCCAACCCGGACGCGTCAGGCCCGAGATCGAAATCGACAATCACAGTCGAGCGGGCCAGCAACATCCGCGGCCCACTTTCGGCCGGCCCAAAGCCAAATGCAGCAACCGAGACCGTGTATAGGCCGGCGGGCCCAGGCAGATAGTAGCGCCCTGACGAATCGGTCCAGGCGGAGGACTGGACCAACCCGCTGCCGGTATCGCCGTGGGCGGTCGCCAGCGCGCCGCTGATTGGGACGCCACCGTCGACGACGGTCCCGCTGAGCAGCCCGGTACCGAGGATCGCCAGCGCGGCGGCAAACGCATCGATCCGACCCCAACCCGAAACGTTGTTGGGCAGCGTTGTGGACAGCGGAACGGCTGTGCGGGTTAACACCTCGAGCGCCGCCGGGCCGCTCAGACCCGGGTTCGCGCTGAGCAGCAGCGCCGCGGCCCCGGCGACATGGGGAGCGCCCATCGACGTGCCGCTGTATTTCTTGTAGACCCCGCCCGGCGCAGCCGAAACCACGCCCACGCCCGGCGCGCTGACCAACGGTTTTGTCTCATCCCACACCGAGGGCCCGCGGCTGGAGAAGTAGGCGATATCGTCATCCTCGTCGCTGGCCCCGATCGCGGGCACGCCTGGATTGCTTCCGGGAGAGCCCACGGTCCCGGCGCCCGGGCCGCTGTTTCCGGCCGAGAAGATGACGAGGATTCCCGCGCTCTGCAAGGCGGCGATCTCCTCGGCAAAAAGAGCCGAGCCGCCGTCGGTGTTGCCCCACGAGTTGTTGACAATGTCGGGCGCATAGCCCGCGTCGCCGCCAGGCGCGAGGATGAATTCCATGGCTGCGATGAGCCAGGTGTCAAAGCCCAGCCCAGCGCTATTGAGGCCACGGGCGGCCATCCAGCGCGCGCCGGGCGCGACCCCGATCCCCTCTCCGCCCACCATCGTCCCCATGGTGTGCGTGCCGTGGCCGTGCCCATCCAGCGGATAAACGGCTCCGCCATCCGTGGCGTCGATCCAGTTGTGCAAGTGATCGAAGACAAGGCCATTTCCATAACCCCGGTAGCGGGTCATCAGCGCGGGATGGGTCCATTCCACACCGCTGTCGATGTTGGCCACCACAATGCCGGCCCCATCAACCCCCAGGCCATGCCGGACCAGTCCTGCCCGGATTTTGGCGATGCCCCAGGTCGAGCCAGTCGCACCCGGGGGATCATAGACAGCGTTTGCGGAGATTGCGGCGGCCCGGGTCATCACATTCGCAAGGGCATCGGCACCCGGCGCGGGCGCGTCCCTCAGGTATTGGCGCGCCTCATCACGCGCCACAGAACGCACATCGGGCCGGGTGGCCAGTTCGGCAATTACGCCCGGCGTAGCGCGCAGCGCCACGGCGTTTGAGATCCAGAACCAGCGCAGCCGGCTCGCCCGGCCATCGGATTCGGCCTTTGCCAGGGCAACCCGGGGCGCGGCCTGCGCGGCCTCAGCGGCGGCTTGCAGCGCAGCGACCACCCGGGGACCCCGCGCGGCGCGGCTTGCGCCCTCGGCGCCAGCCAGCGCCCGGGGAAGATCCGCCCTGGCGACAAACCGCACCAGGATGGGCAGTTGCTCGTTCGGCGCCGCCATATTCAGCGCCTCCGCAAGCGCCGCTGACAGCTTCTGAAACGGATAGCCGGGCTCAATGGGACGAGCCGCAGCGGAGGGGCTGGCCGGCATGACGCACACGGCCAACACAATCGCCAAAACGGCCCGGAAGAAGTCGCGCATTGGACCATTCTACAATTCGGGACTTTTCCATGGACCATCCCCCCCAACGCCGTGCGCTCACCGGCTACCTGATCAGTTTTCTGGCCGCCGCGGTCTGGGCCGGAACGGCGCCCGGTATCAGCTTTCTCCAGCGCCAGAACGTGCCCAGCCTCAGCATCGCCTTTTGGCGGGATGTTGTCATCGCGGTGGCGCTCATGGGCGGGATCGGGCTGATCCGCCCGGCCGCGTTGCGGATCGACCGCTCGAGCATGAAGGGGATGATGATCGCCGGCGCCATCTCGATCGGGCTCTATCACGCGCTGTGGGTGTACTCGGTCCTGTTCAACGGCGCCGCAGTCGCCGTCGTGCTGGTCTACACCTACAACGCGTTTGTGACCATCGGCGCGCGAATCGTGTTCAAGGAGCCGATCACCCCGATCCACGCGCTCGCGCTGCTGCTCTCCTTTGCCGGACTTTTTCTCGTCGTGCGCGCCTACGATCCCGAGATCTGGCGGGTGAGCTGGGTAGGCACGCTGATCGGGATCGGCTCGGCCATTACCCACACCGTTTATGTGCTCTACAACCAACGTTTCATGAAGTCCATCAGCCCGCTGGTCTCGCTCGGCTACATGATGACGTTCTGCTCGGTCGCGCTCCTGGTGATCACCTTGATCGCGGCGCCGTCGGCGCTACTAGCCATCGACAGCCCGGCCACCGCCGCAACGATCGCCTTCCTCGGCATCGGCCCGACCCTGGGCGGTTACGGCCTTTTCAACCTGGCTCTGCGCTATATCCCGGGCAAGGTCGCCGGCTTGATCACGGTCATGGAGGTGCCGATTTCGGCCCTGATCGTCTTCCTGCTGCTGGGCGACACGCTCGAGCCGACCCAGTTGGCGGGCATGGCCCTGGTCCTCGTGTCAACGGTCCTTCCCAACCTGCGCGGTTTTCGCGCGCCGGAGTTGGCGGCTTGAATCGTTTCACCCTGTTGGATGGCGCGCTAGGGACTGAGCTCACCCGGCGCGGCTGCGATACCTGGCTGCCGCTCTGGTCGGCCCGATATCGGCGCATTCAAATGGCGATCGCTCATGCTGGAACGGCGCGCGTGGTTGTCCCACTTGACGCGCTGACGCGCCCACCTGTCAGGTCGACCAGCCCTCCCCGCGACCTGACAGG
>JBDSIP010000161.1:0-3338 GCA_039917915.1 Thermoflexales bacterium | reverse complement strand
GATCCCCGCGCTTCGCGCGGGGATCGTGATCTCGCCCCTCCGCGCCCGCCGGAAATTCGGATCGTACAATTCACGAAATGAAAACTGCCTTGATCGTGCACGGTGGCTGGGATGGGCATGAGCCGCGCCAGGTCGCCGAATTGCTTGCCAATGCGCTCGGCAACAGCGATTTCCGGGTGTCGGTCGCCGACAGCCTGGACGCCTTTCTGGATCTCGATCCAGCCCGCCCGGTCGACCTGATCGTCCCAGTCTGGACGATGGGGAGCATTTCTGGCGAACAGCTTAAACCGTTGCTCACTGCCGTTCGGGCCGGCGCGGGCCTGGCCGGTTGCCACGGCGGGATGTGCGACGCCTTTCGCAACGAGCCCGAATACCAGTTCATGACCGGTGGACAGTGGGTGGCACACCCTGGCAACGATGGCCGCCACTACCGGGTGAAAATCGTCGACGTCAATCCGATCACCGATGGCCTCGCCGACTTCGACGTGGTCTCCGAGAAGTACTACCTGCATGTCGACCCGGCGATACGGGTGTTGGCCACCACGAACTTCGAGGATTACGCCGACACACTCATGCCCGTTGCCTGGACCAAGACCTATGGGCGGGGCCGGGTGTTCTATTGCTCGCTGGGCCACCACGCCGATATCGTCGGCATGCCTCAGACGATGACCTTGATGGGCCGCGGCATGCGCTGGGCGGCCGGCGAGTGGCGGACCGAGATGGGGCTGACCTTCGCCCAGGCCTACGCGGCCAATCGCTAGAAACGGTTAGTTAGGTTTCGGCGAGATCGCAATCCCCGCGCGAAGCGCGGGGATTGCGATCTCGCCACTGATTCAATTGCCCTCCGGGGCGTTCGCCCGTAGAATACGGACTGCCAAACCATGATCAAACGATTCTGCGAGCGCTGCGAGCGCATCACCGAGAACGGCAACCTTTGGTGTCAGGAACGGGATTGCCCGGCTGAAGAGGGATATCCTGTCTTCGACTACGGCGACTACCTGGGCGACCTCAAGATCACCAAGTTGATCGGGGTGACCCGCACCTGCGCCATGTACAAGGCCTCGCGCGGAGTCAAGGAAACCGAGGTCTTCCTGAAGGTCGCCCACACCAACCCGGAGTGCGAGGAGCGACTCAAGCGCGAGGCCTCACTGCTGAATGACATGGCGCCCTTCCGGCCCAAAGGGTTTGCCAAGTTTGTCGCCTCGTTCCGGCCGACCAAGCGCACCAACTTCCCGGTCAGCCTGCCGCCGTATCCGACCCCGTCCAAGCGTCCGTTTGGAGAGATCAGCTTCCGAGGCGCGCCGCGCGTGTATGCCGTCTATGAGCCGGTTCCGGGGAACCTGATCAGCGAGATGATCCTGGAGAATCCACAGGCCTGGCACTATGAGGTGGCATGGGTCGTCGCCGCCATCGCCGACGCGTTGAGGCCCGTGACTCAGGGCAACCTCGTGCACTTGTCGCTAACGCCGCATTCGGTCCTGGTGGATGTTGACAAAGATGGCCATTGGCGGCCGACCCTTGTCGATTTTGGCTGGATGATCGACCGCAACTCCGTCGACGCGGCCACCTTTGCGACTGCCCTGGCCCGCAGCGAGCCTGCTTATACCGCGCCGGAAGTGACTGCCAATCGCGTGCCTGCCGCCGCGACGCCGGCCGCTGACGTGTACTCACTCGGCCTGATCCTCTTTGAGATGCTGGCCGGGCGGCCCGCGTTTCCTGCCGCATTGCGCGGTGATGAGGGCGTGCGCGCCCGCGTGGTGGGCAACAAGCAACCGCTCATGGTCGCCCGTCCGGAGCTCGAGGGGGCCGGAGTGGTCAGCATTGTGGACCGCAGCCTGTCGCTCCGCGAGCGTTTCGCCACCATCGCGGATCTGGGCAAGGCCATCACTGCGGTGTACTCGACCCCGCCGCCGGAACGCCGCCCGACCCCCAAGCGCTATTACTTCTTGATGGCGGTCGTCTACGCGCTTTTGATCGGGGTGATCCTGGGCGTCGGATTCGTGCTGATCAATACGCTGACCGCCCGCTAGCGGCGTCAGTTAGATCCTGGAGAAACGACATTCCCCTCCCCGGCGGAAGCCGGGGAGGGGAATGTTGTTTCTCAAAAAGGAAGGGTCGGATCCGATTCACATCGGAGCCGACCCTTACAGTTCGAGGTAGAAGGTCGCGCGCCTAGCGGCGGACGCCTTCACCGAAGTAGCGCTTGCCCGCGGTATCACCGTTCTTGTGATCGCCAATCGCCCGGGCAAGGTCACCCGCGAACTCTTCGCACAGCTTGGCCAGCTTATTGACCTTCTGCTTGATGACATCCAGGTAATTCGCCAGCGCCGCGCTCGTGCCGAAGCTGAAGAACGCTGCCGCGCGCAGCGCGTTGATCAGGACTTCGAGCACCTTCCCGACCGCAGTCAGGGTCTCTTTCGCAGTCGTGAAGCCCTTTGACACATTTCCGATGGCTGCATAGTCCATCTGAACAATTTGACCGGCCATGTTATTTGTTCTCCTTAAATAGTCATCACTGACTAGATCTTGCTGAAGACATCACCAAGCTGGTTGGCAATGCCCTGAGCGGCCTGGTCGGCCTTGTCGACGATTTCGGTGGCCTTCGTCAAGTTGAGATTGCAGCCGGCGATCGCGGCGATCAGTTCGATGCAAGCCGGAACGATCTTGCGCAGCACATCAGCCTCGAACTCGTCGGCGTCGCCGCCGATCCAGGTCTGCTTCACGATGGCCGGATACGACTTGAGCGTCTGCATGACGTTGTCAGTGACGCCTTTCTGCTGGGTGATCCCCGACATGATATTGCCGACGTCGGGGCGAAGGAATTGAAACAGAGACATGACTGTTGACCTCCTGGTTTACTTGAAGCGGCTCTGAGCGGTCTTGACGCCGTCGCGGGTCGCCGAAATCGCGCCACCAATATCGCCTGCGAGCTCGCTCATCTTCTCGTTGAGAGCCTTGAGCCGCGGCGTGAGTTTCGAGTTGATGGCTTCGACAAACGCGTCTCCAGCCATGCCCTGCAGGGCGCCGCCCTGCAACATCCGCGCGATTTCCTTCGCGCTGCGGGCGGTGGTCTCGAGGGTCGATGCAGCTTGCGTAAACGCCTTCTGCATTTTCTCCATCGAGCTGTAATTCATTCTGGTATCGACACTAGCCATGATGTATGCCTCCTGTGGATGGGTGAATGCAGCCGTTTAGTGCGCCAGCTTCAGCTGGCCAGACGCCTCGCCTTCGGCGTTCTTCATCGCCTGCGAGATCTGATTGGTGACCCGCGCGGCCTCGCCCATTGCCTGCTGCAGGCGCTTGAGGCTCGGCAGGACGTCACCACTCATTTCCTGGTA
>JBDSIP010000160.1:0-3264 GCA_039917915.1 Thermoflexales bacterium | reverse complement strand
AATCCCCGCGCTTCGCGCGGGGATTGTGATCTCGCCGTATCTTTCTGGACAGCATCTAGCGACAGGCCGGCGCATAGGGTTCGCCGGGCACAAAACGCTCCCACTCCTCCGGGTCAAGGCTTCGATTCGCCACACTGCATGCGCGCTGTTGCAACGCGACCGGATCAAGCGTCCACTCGGCGATGGTCCGGTCGCGTGCGAGCGAGCGCATGCTCATGCCCGTTGGATCAAACGACAGCCCGATGATGCCGGCATCATGCAATGAGACCGGGGCGCCAAACGCGCGATATTGCCCCTGGCCCTGCACCCGCCACAGGCTGACCGTCGTATCTTCGCTGCCGCTGGCCAGCCAGCGGCCATCCAGGCTGAAGGCCAGACTGGTGACCTGCTTGCCATGCTGGGTGGACATCGCCCGCAACTCGCGCGGCGCGCCGCTCAACGACCAGGCCCGGATCCCACCCTGCGCACAACTGCCGAGGCTCATCCGGGCGCACACGCCGGCCACAAGCGTCTGGCCATCCGGGCCCCAGGCCAGGCTCCACAGCCGCCCGGCATCAGTCAGGATATCCGGCCCGGCCGGCGCGCCGGTGGACGTGTTTCGTTGGGCGATCCGGCTTTGCTCGCAACGCCCATCCGAGCCCGCCCGGGCGCACTGCGCTAGCGCAACCGTTGCCCCATCACGCGACAGGGCCAGGGCAGTGACCGCGCTGCTGATGCCCGTCGAGGCCAGGATCGTCCACTCACGTCCGGTGTCGACAACAGCGACCTGCCCGTCCTCGAAGCCCACACCCAACGCGCGCGACTCCGCCGCCAGACCTGCAGCGCTGACGGCCGCCTTGAGGCTTGCGGGCAGGACGGGCAATGCCCCGATCTTGCCGGCGGCGTCCCAGATCTGGGCGCTTCCGCGGTCCGTGAAGGCAACCACTCCGCCCGCGCTGTTGAGGCCGCCGCCCAGCGACGCGGGTCCGTCGCTCAGGGCTGCGCTGACCGCGGGCCGGGCCAAATCCCACAGCAAAGCCCGATTCTCAAAGCTTCCCGAGACCAGCATCTTGCTGGCGGGATCCGGGCTGAAGGCCAGCCGCAAAACGCCCTCGCGATGGCCGTCCAGACGGCCGCGCACGCGGCTGGCGCGGGCCGGGTCGCGGACATCCCATACCCGGATTCCGCCACCGCCACCGCCCGCGACGAGCAGCGTGCTGTCGGCGCTGTAACTCAATCCCCACACAAATCCGAACGCGCCGACGGCGCCCTGGGTCGGGGTCGAGGTCATCGCGGCCAGGTCCCAATTGACGACCCGGCCCTGTGTGTCTCCCGTCACAGCGTTTTTGCCATTCGGGGCGAAGGCGATGCTGGTGACCGTCGCCTGATGTTGCGATGGCGCGGGGCGGGGCGTCAGCGTCCGCGCGCTCGCGGACACATCCCACCAAAATACGTTGGACGTCTGGCCCTGGCCAACCGACCCCGCTCGCGCGCCATCGGGCGAGAAGGCCACGCCCCACACCCAGCCGGCGTGGCTGATGACCTCCGAGGCCAGCACGGGCGTGTCGCCGCGCAAATCCCACAGCCGGACTGCCCGGTCCTGACCGCCGGTCAGCAGCAGATCTGGATCGGCCGGATCGAAGGCCAGGCTGAACAGCGCGCCCTGATGGGCGGTGATGACGCTGCGCGCGATCGGCGCCGGCCCGAATACGTCAAAGACGGTGAGCGCGCCATCGCCGGTGCCCACGGCCAGGCGCCGCCCGTCCGGCGAGAAACCAAGGGCATACACCGATGCCCGTTCCAACTTGAGGGGTTCCATACCGGCGATCGTCCGGCGGGCTTTGGCGCTCCACAACAGCACCGTCCGATCTTCGCCTCCGGTGGCAAAGCGGTCCGGGTTCTTCGGGTCAATGGCCACCGACCAGACGTCGCCAGCATGCCCGTGGAGGATGGCGGTGAGCTCGGGCGCCGCCGATGTCACGCCGCGAAAAACGGCGCTGTTGGCTTCTTCAGCTTCACCGCTGACCTGGCGCGCCTGGGCGGCCAGGAGCAGGCTCAGGTCGAGATTGGGTGTGGAAATGGACTCCACCGCGAGCTGGCGGGCGAGGGCCAGCCGCGACTGGCGATAGCCATACAGCGCCAATGCGATGGCGCCGGCCAACAGCAGGATAAGCAAGCCGACCACGCCGATCAGAGCGCGATTGCGCCGGCGCACCTCGCCATACCGGCGGGCCTCGAGCACGACCCGGCTGCGCGATTCCTCGGCGAGCTGGCGGGTGGCCTCGAGCTCACGCACCTGAACGGCCTGGTGGGCCAGCGCGTCCGCGCGCTCGGCTTCCAGGCTTTCGCGGACATACTCGGCTTCAAGCGGGTTCAGGTCCGAGAATGACAGCGCGATGTCAAGCATCTCCCCGCGCCGGAGCGCGCTTGGCGTCCTGCCAAGAGTCTGCCATTGCTGCGCGGCCAGGGTAAGGCGATTGCGTTTTTCGAGGCGATCGCCGATCTCGGTCAGCCATCCCATCATGGGCGGCCAATGCTGGGCAAGGGCAGTCTGGGCGACCTCAAGCTGGGCCGGCTGGCCCTCTGCGCCGGGACGCACCGCCAGCCAACCCGCGTCGATCATTCTTTGCAAGACGCGATTGAGCGTCTCCGACGCTTCGGGAGTGATATCGGAGGTATCCAGCTCGGTCCGCGGCAGCGGGATGAAAGCGATGCGGGGGCCGGTCAGATCAGCGGGCGGGCTGACCCCGGCGATTTGTCCGGCGCTGGTGGACTGAGCCGCAGTCATGGGCGGTCCCGCCCGGGCCATGGCTTGAATGACGCGCTGCGCCATCGCCTGCTCATCCGGCGTCCAGCCCGCCCACGCGGCATCGGCAGCGGCGATCAGGGCCGAAGCGTCGAAATCCGTTAACGATGCATCTTCATAATCAGCCCCGGACCGGTCCAGGACATTGGACCAGTAATCGAGCAGGCCTTGCGCCGCCACGCGGTCGGAGTCGATGTCAAGATAGACCCCCAGGCGCGCGCCGCGGCGGATGAAGAGCCGAATGTCACCGAAGGCAGCGCTCTTCTCGCCGGCGGATCGGCGCGCCTCGAGCAGGCGGGCATGCTCGGCCCGCAAGGCGGCCAGCGAGAGAAAGGGAACGACGACCGCAGATTCGATCACCTCGATATTGTAGGGCGAGTCGGGGGGAGAGGTGCGGGGAGGGTAGAGACGCAAAATATTGCGTTGCCGAAACGGACGGCGTTGCCGGGGGGGTGTAGAGACGCAATATTTTGCGTCTC
>JBDSIP010000159.1:0-27932 GCA_039917915.1 Thermoflexales bacterium | reverse complement strand
CCTTTTCTGTCGCCATGGGATAACTGAAACGTCGGGGATTATACACAATCCCCGACGTTTTGATCTTCTGGCGGGTGGAATGCGAATTACTTCACAAATCGCGCCGCTCGCTTCTCGCGAAACGCGGCGGTGCCCTCGGTGAAGTCATCGGTCTCGGCGGCCAACTGTTGCAGGTGGGCCTCGTAGTCGATCATCTCCATCAGCCCCGCTTCCATCGCCTTGTTGAGCGCCCGCTTTGTCAGGGCCAGGGTCGTATTCGGACGTTGGGCAAGGCGCAGCGCCCAGGCCCGCGCCTCGGCCGGCAGGCTGTCGTGGGCGACCACTTTGTTCGTCAGACCCAGGGCAAGGCAAACGTCGGCCGGGATGCGCTCGGCCTCGGCTGAGAGCTGCAGCGCCCGGCTGTAGCCGACCTGGCGGGCCAGCAACCAGGTCCCGCCCGCGTCGGGAATCAGCCCAATGTTCGAGAACGCCTGCATCAAGAAGGCCTTGTCGCTCATGATCCGAAAATCGCAGGCCAGGGCGAGGCTCATCCCCGCTCCGGCCGCCGCGCCGTTGACGGCGGCGATGACCAGCTTGCCCATGGTCCGCAACTGTTGAACCATGGGTTTGTACAAAGCCATCAGGTGGTCAAACAGACGGTTGGGGCGCTTGATATCCTCGCCGGCGAACGCGTCGAGATCCTGCCCGGCGCAAAAGCCCTTGCCCGCGCCGGAAACGAGGACGACCCGCGCCGCCGGATCTTTATCCGCCGCCCGCAGCGTCGCGGTCAGTTCCTTGATCATGACATCGGTAAAGGCGTTCATCCGCTCGGGGCGGTTGAGCGTGATCGTGCTTACGCCTTCCGCCGTCTCCGCAGTGATGGTGGTGAGTTCAGGCATGTTTTCTCCGTAATGAATGCAAACAGTGCCGGAAGCGCTATCCCCCGGCGGAACCGGGGGATAGCGCATCCGGCAAAATCATCCCCGCCTCGCGAAGACGTGGGCCGACGATGTCGAGCCAGGCCACCCGCGTCGCGGCTGGATCCGGGATGACCTTCGCGTCGAGCAGCCAGGTATCGAGATCGCTCGAGGCAAAAAGTTCGGCGGTATGGGGCCAGGCCAAATCAAAGCCGGCCTGTAGTTGGCGCCGACGCGCGGCGCCGCGGCCCAGGCGTTTGATCCAGGCGCTGGTCCGAGCAAGGTGATCGATCTCATCGACGGGGATCTTCGCCGCGATCTCGGCAATGCGAGGCTGCGGGCTTGCCAGCGCGAGGCCCGACCAGGCCACTTCCCAGGCATCCAGCAAAAACTGGCGCGCAATCGTGAAGGCCCAGTCGCCGGTTGGCAATGCAAGGAGGGGCGAACAGCGCCACTCGGCGGCCGGGCGCGCGGGATACTGGGCCGGGTCCTGGCCGCGCATCTCGGCCAGCCAGGCGTACCACAGCCTGGCATGCCGCAGTTCGTCGTCGGCGATGGCGGCTAGCGCCGCGTCCTCGGCGGAATTCGGCGCGCGTCCCTTCCATGCCAGGCCGTGCTGCCCAAGCGCGAACTGATCGTCCGCCCGCGCCAGAGCGTATTCCTCGAGGGCCTGCTTGAATTCGGGGATCATGCCTTCGCCACAAACATCCCGCTGTCCTTGTTGATGCGTATCCGTCCGCCCACAGCGGCGAGGCGGGCCCGGATGAAGGCCAGCAGCGGCTCACGCGCCTGGGCCCCGCCCGTCATCGACAGGATGTAGTCGGCCAGCGCGTCAGCGTCATCGACGTCGAGGGCGTCCACATGGGGAATCAGCGTCACGCTCGGGAACACCGGCCACAATAGCTCGGCCCCATTCTCGAGCGTGAACGACAGCGACATGCCCAGTTTTATGGCCTGCCCGGTGAAGTCCGAATACAACGCATCAAGCTCACGCATATGCCCGGCCCCGTTGGTGGCGGCATACAGCGCGCCGCCTGGCTTGAGCACCCGCCGAATCTCGGCAAGGGCCGCGGGCAGGTCGGGGACGTGATAGAGCATATGGTTGGCGATTGCGACATCGACGCTGGCATCCTCGCGAGGAATGCGATCGGCGGGACAGACCTCAAAGCGGAAGGGGTGGGCGACGCCGGCCAGGGCGGCTCGGGCCTGCGCGACCATCCCCGCCGACTGGTCGGAGAGCGTAATGTCCCAACCCGGGCGCAGGCGATGGGCGTTGGTCTTCCACAGCCGCCCGGTTCCGCACCCGACCTCGAACACGCAGGCGTCCTCGCCCAGCCCGACTTGGTCGAGCACCCACAGCATCCAGTCGTAGGGATTGAGGCTGAAGCGCTCGTGCAGGGCGATCCGCGCCTGAAGATTCACCGGTGTGCGATACTGATCAGAGACAAAAGCTGAAGTGTTCATGAAATTGGGGTTCGTCATGCGTCATCCATCAGTTTTCAGCTTCCCACTCGACCCTGGTCCGCTGAACAATGACGGATGACGGATGACGCATGACGGATGACGGATGACGCACGACGGATGACGCATGACGATTCATCCATCCGCCAAATCCGCCGTCGTCGCGTTTGTCAGGCGGGCAAGATCGCGCGGGTCGAGCAGCACCTGCACCCCGCGCAGGCCGGCGCTGATACTGATGCGCTCATAAGAAAACGCCGACGCGTCGATGAAGGTCGGATAGCCCGTCCGCCCGCCGACCTTGATCCCGAGCGGAGAGCAGCCACCCTTGAGGTAGCCCGTCAGGCGGGGAAGCTCGGCCACATCGACCATCTCCACCCGTTTGTCGCCGGCGGCCTGGGCGAGCTTGCGCAGGCTCAACTCGCGCTCACCGGATACCAGGGCCAGCATGACTCCGCGCCGCTCGCCGCGCACAACGAGGGTCTTAAACAGGATGGCAAGCGACAGGCCGAGCTCGCGCGCGGTTTCCTCGGCCGTGAACTCGCTGGCCTCGAACTCGCGAAGCTCGTGGGCGACCTTCGCCGCCGCCAGCGCGTCGAGGGCTTTGGTGCGTTTCATGAAACAGAATTATCCCCGGATGTTGTGGCGCGGGCAGGCCTGCGCCGCAACATCCGGGGGATACAATCCAACATCATGCGTACCCCACTGATTGCAGGCAATTGGAAAATGAACAAGGGCATCAGCGAGACGATCGTGCTGATCGGCGAGCTGGCGCCTCAGATCGCGGCCGATATCGCCCGCGGCGTCGAAGTGGCGGTCTGCCCGCCCTTCATCTCTCTCGCCGTCGCGCGCGAAATGTTGAGCGGGACGGGTCTCAAACTCGGCGCGCAGAACGCGCACCCCGAGGCCAAAGGCGCTTTCACTGGCGAGGTCTCGGTCTCCATGCTGGCCGGGATGGTCGACTTTGTCATCGTCGGCCACTCCGAGCGCCGACAGATCTTTGGCGAGACCGACGCCTTCGTCAACAAAAAGGCCGTGGCCGTGCTGGCCGCCGGGCTGACCCCAATCATCTGCATTGGCGAGACCCTGGCCGAGAACGAGGCCGGGCAGACCGAGGCCGTGCTCGGCCGCCAGACCGCGGCCGCGCTGCAGAGCATCCAGGCCGCAGACCTGCCGCGGGTCGTCATCGCCTACGAGCCGATCTGGGCAATCGGGACCGGCCGGGCCGCCACCGCCGCCGACGCGCAGAACCGCTGCGCCTTTGTCCGAGGCGAGCTGCGCAAGGCCGCCGGCGCGGCCGCCGATGTGATCCGCATTCAATATGGCGGGAGCGTCACCGCCGCCAACGCGAAAGAAATCCTCGGCCAGCCCGACATCGACGGCGCGCTCGTGGGCGGGGCCAGCCTCAAAATCCCCGACTTCGCCGCCATCGTCGCCGCGGCGGGATGACCGGTCTATCTCACGCGAAATCACGAAGACGCGAACAAAACATGTTGATTCCTTTCGCGCTTTCGCGCATTCGCGTGAGATACAGGACGCGCTCCGTTGTTTCGCGGCTTCGCGTGAGGTTCCGTTAGCCGGTCACCGCCATGCTGACCGCGCTGCTCGCATTCCTGGTCACCTTCGGGCTGCTGATGATGCTGTCCCGTTTGGCAAATCAACTGCTCCAGGCGCTTGGGCTGTTGTTAACGGGGCGGCGCGAGGGGATGCTGATCATCTACGCCGTGCTGCTCTTTCCCGGCGTGGCCCTGCACGAGATCAGCCACGCCCTGATGGCGCGCCTGCTGGGCGTGCGGGTGCGCAAAATGTCGCTGCTGCCGACCCGCGAGGGTGACCGCATTCGGCTCGGTTTTGTCGAGATGGATCGGATGGACGTTGTGCGCTCGAGCATCGTCGGCGCCGCGCCGCTGCTGATCGGGACCATGGCCCTGGGCGCGATCAGCCTGCTCATCTTCAACTCAACCCGCCTCAACACCGCGCTGGCCAGCGGCGATCTGGGCGCCATCTCCCAGCAGCTCATCGCCGCCTTCCAGGCGCCTGACGCATGGGTGTGGTTCTACGTGGTCTTCGCCATCGCCAACAGCATGGCTCCCTCGCCGTCCGATATGCAGTCGTGGCCGCCGGTGCTGATTTTCGTTGGCATCATTACGGTCGCGGCGCTGGCCCTGGGCGGCGAGACGCTTGCCCGGACCATCGCCCCGCCCGCCCGCACGGCGCTGCTGTGGCTGGCGACGGCATTTGGGCTGACCGCCTTCATCGACGGGATCGCAATTGTGATCCTGTATGCGCTGTCCCGGCTGGTGTCGCGGGTGACGGGCCGCGAGGTGAACTACCGATGACGTTTGACGATTTGCTGCATTTGGACACGCCGGCCGAGGTCGTCTCGGGGCCGGCTGTCTGCGCGCTGGTGGTCGGCGATCGGGCCGCTGAGGCGGCCGATGCGCTTGCGATCGCTTCGGGCATGCTGCGAATCGGATCGGCTGCCCGGATCATCTTCGGATTGCCGATCCACACCGCGCCGTATCCGGTGTTGATCGCAAGCATGAACACCGAACGTGGGACGCGCCTCGACCAGCTCTCGTTGTTTGGCTGGATCGAGGATCACTTCATCGACGAGCCACGGGCGGAGGTCTTCGGGCTGACCCCATATGGCGAGGCGCCGGTTGTCTTCCTGCGCGACTTCGATCTCGACCGCCCGCCCGAAGCCTATGTGGTGCTGCCCCACCCCCCGCCCGGCGGCGGGCCCGAGCGCATTTTCCGGCGAGTCGGGACGATACTGCTGGCGGGCGCGGTGGCGCCAGCCGGCGAGGATGCGGCGGCCCTGGCCGCCCTCGAAGCGGTGCTGCCGGCCTCGGCTCAGGCATTTGTCGACGGGCTGCGGGCCGATGTTGCGCGCGGGCAGCCTTTGCGCCAGGTTCTTCGCGCGCGGCGCAAGACGACCGATCCCGCGCTCATGGCCCAGTGCGATGGCTGGCGGGTGCTGACGAGGGCGGCGGGGATGAGCGCTGCCGTCTGAATCACCGACAACACGGACTCTGCGGATGACGCGCCCCACCCAAATTGGCAGGAAACTGTCAGGTTTGGGGACGTGGATTCAGCGTATTGTTGCGTATGTCCATCATCCTTCGACACGCAGAACTTACCGAAAAGATCATCGGTTGCGCTTTTCAGGTTCATCGCACTCTTGGCAGCGGGTTCCAGGAAGTGATCTACCAGCGAGCCTTGGCGTGTGAGATGAGCCAGAGCGGCCTGGTGTTTACGCGTGAAGTGGAGCAAAACATCTTCTACCGAAACGCGATTGAGCCGATTGGCACCCGCCGGGCGGACTTCGTCGTGGCCGGAAAGGTACTCGTGGAGCTCAAGGCGGTCACGGTGCTCGAACATGTTCATTGGGCGCAATTACTCAACTACTTGCGGGCCTACAGACTGGAGGTCGGGCTCCTGCTCAATTTCGGCAGCATGAAGATGACGTTCAAACGATTGGTACTCTGACGTTCCCATCCGAAGCGTCCGTGTTTTCAGTGATTCAGACGGCGAATTTTCCGTGGAATCTGCAACCTCAGTGTCCTCCGTGGTTCAGACGCGTACCCGTGCCCTCAGCCGCTCCGCTGTGACCGGCAGCTCGTCCATCCACACCCCCGTCGCGGCGTGAATAGCGGCGACGACAGCCGGGGCGACCGGCAGCAGCGGCATTTCGGCCATCCCGCGGATGCCCAGCGCGCCATGTGGATCGGGCGTCTCGATCAGCACGCTCTCCACGCTGTCGGGCACGTCGTAGACCGAGGGGATCAAATATGTGCTGAAGCGCGTCGTCAGCGGACGCCCGCCCTTCGACACAAAATGCTCGAGCGTCGCCCAGCCCAGGCCTTGGGCCACCCCGCCCTCGATCTGCCCCACGACCTGCTGTGGATTCACCGCCCTCCCGACGTCGTCGGCGCAGATCAGCTTCAGCACGCGCACCTGGCCGGTCTCGATATCCACCTCGACATCGGCCACCTCGGCCACATAACCGTAGGTAATGTTCGGATCGGCCGCGCCGGTCTCGGGATCCATGGCCGTGGTTGCCCGCGGGCGATAGATGAAGTGGGCGCGGGCCGGGCGTTCCTCGTTCTTCCACTTTTGCAAGGCCGCTGCCGCCGCGCCCACGATTGACCCGGCCGCCATGAAGGTCAGGCGCGAGGCCGAGGCCGAGCCGCTGCTCTCGCTGGTGCTCGTGTCGCTCAGGCACAACTCAATCTTGTCCGTTGGCAGGCCGAGCGCTTCGGCCGCGATCTGCAGAAAAGCCGTGTGCGCGCCCTGCCCGCAGTCGGCCCCGGCGTGAAAGACCACCGCCCGCTCGATCTGGGTCGCGCCGTGCAGCTCGATCGTGGCCTCGCAGCGTTCGGGGGCGCCAAACGAGAAGCCGATGTTTTTGTGCCCGGCCGCGAAGCCACGCCCGCGTTTGATATGGCCTTTGACTGGAGGGGCCTCCTGCGCCGCGCCCCAATCGGCCGCCGCAGCGCAGGCATCCATGACCTCCACCATCGAGCAACCGTCGGGAATGACCGATCCGTTTACGGTGATGCTCCCGTCGCGCAGGGCGTTCTTGCGCCGCAGCGCGACCGGATCCATGCCCAGCGCGTCGGCCAGCTTGTTCATCTGGGTCTCGGCGATGAACAGCGCCTGGGGTGACCCAAACCCGCGGAACGCGCCGCCGGGCACGTTGTTGGTCACCACCGCCGCGGAATCAATCGTGACGTTGGGGATGACATACGGTCCGACGCAGGTGACGGTCGCGTTGCCCAGGACCTTGTTGCTGGTGTAGTTGTAAGGCCCGGCATCGGTGTAGAGCTGGACCTGAGCGGCGACCAGGGTGCCGTCGCGCAGCGCGCCCAGCTTCGCCTTTGCCCAGGCCGGATGGCGCTTGTGGTGGCCGATGATGCTTTCTTCGCGGGTCCAGATGATCTTGACCGGCCGGCTCAGCCGTTGCGCGGCCAGCGCGAGCACGATCTGCACGCTCATGTCCTCGCGCCCGCCAAAGGCGCCGCCAATCGCGGGGTAAATCACCCGGACCTGCCCGATTGACAGACGCAGCGCATGCGCGATCTGCTCCTGGTCTTCGTGGGCCCACTGCCCGGCCACCTGCACGGTGACCCGGCCTTGTTCGTCGATGTAGGCCAGGCCCGCCTCGGGCTGGAGATAGGCGTGCTCCTGGGCGCCGGTGCGGTACTCGCCCTCGATGATGACCTCGGCCCGGGCGAATCCGGCCGCAGCGTCGCCATGGCGGATCTTGTAGTGCTGTATGACGTTTCCCGGATAGTGCGGGTGAATCTGCGGCCCGCCGGGCGCAAGCGCTGCCTCGATCGAATCGATGACCGGCAGGTCCTCGTATTCGATGCGAATCAGGTCGCGGGCGCGCTCGGCGATACGCTCGGTCTCGGCCACGATCAAGGCCATCTTCTCGCCCACGTGACGGACCACGCCGTCAAAAACCTTGCCGCCCGCAACGCCCACCATGACCGGGGCGTCAAACAGCATCAATCCGTACTCGTTGTTGGGCACATCCGCGCCGGTGAAAACGCCCAGCACACCCGGCAGGCTGGCCGCTTCACGGGTGTCGATCGATATCACCCGCGCATGCGGGCGGCGGGCGAACAGCACTTTGGCGTGGGCCATGCCGGGCATGGACAGGTCGCCAGGATAGGGCGCGCTGCCGGTCACCTTGGTGCGCGCGTCAATGCGGGGAAGGGAAAGGCCAACGCTCATGGTGAACGTAGTGTACGCCCGAGCCACGCGGCAAGCACGCCGCCCAGAAAGCCAAACAGATGGCCCTCCCACGACACGCCCCGCTGGCCAGGCAGCACGCCCAGCACGATTGATCCATAGGCCGTGGCGACGACAACGGCGATGAAGATCGAGGGCAGGCTGCGCTCGAAGATACCCCGAAAGAGGAGATAGCCAAAGTAGCCGAAGACCATCCCGCTTGCGCCGAAGTGGACGGTGTTGGCCCCGCCGATCTGCCAGATCCCCAACCCGCTCACGATGAGGACGCCCAGCGAAACGCTGACGAATTCGCTGACGCTGCGAGCCAGGATGATGCCGCCCAGCACCGCGAATGGCACGGTATTGGTGATCAGATGGGTAAAGCCGGCGTGCAGAAACGGGGCCAGGAGGACATTCGGCAGCGCGGCAAGATCGCGCGGATGGATGCCGAGGCTGTTCAGGCGCTGGCCGAGAAAGAGGGTGTCGATGATCTCGAGCAGCCACATCAGCCCGACGATGCCAAGCAGGAGCGCAAGGCGCGGTTTGAGATGGCGCCACAGATCCGACAGCGATTCAGCCATGCCGCAGATCATACGACCACGGACATGTGCTACAACTTTGGGAATACGCGCCGGCAACCCTATTAATCCGGATGAAGTATCCCCCGCCCCGGCGTACGCCGGGGCGGGGGATACTTCATCCGACAAAGTTCCGCAGGGAGTTTTCAGGAGGCAAGCAATGGCAGATATTCTCGGACACGTCGTGATCGGCAACGGGCCCGAAAAGGTCATCATCGCCGGCGGCTGGCTGGGCGACCACAAGGTCTTCACCCCGGTCTTCAATTACCTCGACCGTGTGCGCTTCACCTGGATCTTTGCCGATCCACGTGGCTACGGCAAGAGCAAAAAGATCGCCGGCAAGCACACGGTCAAGGAAGCCGCCGGCGACATCGTTGCCCTGTCCAAATCGCTGCGGCTTGGCAAGTTTCATTTCGTTGGACACTCGATGATGGGCATGCTGGCGCAGTATCTGTGCGCCCGGCATGGCAGCCGGCTCAAGAGTGCCGTGGGCGTGACGCCGGTGCCAGCCACGGGCGCGCCGATGGAAGGCGACGCGCTCGCCCTGTTCTCCAACGCCTGGCGCGTGCCGGCCAACCGCGGCACGATCTGCGCGATCACGACCGGCAACCGCAACACGCGCGAATGGGAGAAGTTCATGGTCAAGGCCTCGCTTGCCAGCACGACCAGAGACGCCGTCAAGGACTACTTCCATATGTGGTCGGAGACCAATTTCTCGGCCCAGATGCCCGGGATTGCGACACCCTTCCTGGCCATCACCGGCGAGCACGACCAGGGCGTACCCACTGACTACGTCAAGGCCACGATCATGGAGTGGATGCCCAACGCCCAATTGCACGTCATGGCCAACGCCGGCCACTACCCCATGATGGAGACCCCGGTGCAGTTCGTCACCGTCATCGAGGCGTTTTTGGCGAAGCATGCGGGATGACCGCGCAGCACTGACCGCAGCGAATTTGAGTTGTCGGCGGTCTGCCGTCGGCCAGCTACAATGCCATTTTTCAACATGACAGATTGGCGGGACGAAATACGATATATGGGCGGCAGCCTCAAAGCCGAGCAGGCGCTGACCACGCGCATGGAGCAGGATGTCCGCACGGTCGTGCGCGCGGCCGAACGCACGCACGGCAAACCGATGCGCGCGCAACATGCCGCGCCGCTCGCCGGCGTACGGCGGGCCTATCTCCGCATTCCCGGTCGCCTTCCCCCCGATTTGCAGGTCGGCTTCCTGCGCCCCGGCGCCGAGTACGCCGCCCATATCCGCTACTCCAACGCGGCCAGCACCGTCGGAAACGGCCCGCGGCTTGATCTGCGCGGCTGCGCCGTCCGCATCGTCATCGGCCCAAACACGGTCCACGACCTGCTCATGACCAACGCTGAGCGCCACCACGCGCGCGATGCATGGGAAGCCACGGCAACGATGTGGGCGTTTGGGGGGCATGCCAATTTGATCGGCCTGCTGCGGCTCGCGACACGCCTTGGCCCATCCCGCGCGCTGGCCATCGCCAGGGTATTGCGCGAACAGATGGCGATCCCGGTCGACAGCCTGGCCAGCGAAACATGGTGGGGCCGCGCGCCGTATGCCTTCGGCAAAGTCGCTTTGAGATTCCACCTCGCGCCGCTGGCGCCCAAACCTCGCCTGCTCTCGGCCCGGGAAGACCTCGCTTCCGAATTCAAGGCCCGTTTGAAACACGAAGACGTGCGCTACGATCTGCGGATCCAGCGCTACGTCGATTCCGCCCGCACCTCGCTCAACGACGCCAGCCGGGCGTGGCTCGCCCCGCACGAGACTATCGCCGAGCTGGTCCTGCCCAGCCAGGAGCTTCGGCCAGAGGACGAGGCCTTTGTCGACGGGCTGGCTTTCAGCCCATTCAACGTCGCTGGATCCGAGTTTGAGCCGTTGGGCAGTATGAACCGGGCCCGCTCCCGGTTGTACGTCGCGAGCCAGTCGATGCGGCGCTGAGAATCCGCCCCAGAACCATTTCCCAGCAGCGCCATTCCCCGGCTATGCAGAGGAGTGGCGCAGCCGGTAATGCTTCCTGCGTATACTCTGCCAATTCCTCCGCCTGGCCGCTCTGGCGGACAACAACAATCAGAAGACACTGGAAGGTATCCTAAAAACATCCGGCGAGATCACACTCCCCGCGTGAAGCGCGGGGAGTGTGATTTCGCCCCACATTTATAGGATGACTTCTACCCACAAGGATGATCAAAGATGGCTGAATCGAAAATGAACAAGACCTATTGGGTTGCCCACAAGGCCAAGACGCTTCTGGACTCGGGCGACACGGTGGCCAAGGCCCTGGAGATGTGGGACAAGGACAAAGCCAAGTCGTCACAGAACTGGAATCCTGATCTCATGGCAACCGTGCTTCTGAACATCTCGATGAAGGCCGGGGCGCTGGACGCCAAGGCGAACAGCACCATTCACAAAGAGACCAAGGCCCTGCTGAAGTTCTACAAGGAACAGGCCAAGTTCTTCTCTGACGCCATCAAAGCGGCGACCGGCAAGGAATTGGTCAGCCATGTTGAAAACCTGACCCTGCCGGACACGATAGCCCAGGACCTGAAGGCCACAGATCCCTCGGGCTGGGCTCAGTTTGACGAGAACTACTCTTTCTTGAAAGCCATGAAGAAGAGCAACAACAAGGGCTCGCAGACACTCTACGACGGATTCATCAAGGACAACTCGCCGAAACAAGTGAACATCTCCTCCGAGCTCCGGACCAAACTGGACAACGACGCAAAAGCCAAGAAGTGGGACTCGGATAACTGGGAGGCTGCCAAAGCGGAAATACACAAGGTGTTCAGTGACAATGTGAAGGGAAAGGTCGGTCCGCTGATGGCGAAGATCGACAAGAAGCACAAGATCGCGCTGGCAAAGGCGCTCTAGAGCTCCAGGTAGAAAGGCCCTCACAGGCGATAACCCCCGCCCAGGCGCGCGCCGGGGCGGGGGTTATCGCTTTCAGCGGACTGAAATGACCCGCTATCATTGACGCTCGTCGCTCGTCCAGCAACCCGCCATGGCAACACCTAAAAACGCCGCGCCCACCAAAGCCGCCAGCGCGCCGGCGCTTCCCGTCGATCCCAGCCTGCAACACCTGCAGGCGGAGATGAGCCGCCTCGATGCCATCATGCGCCGGGCCACCCGCCGCGCGCAAGTCGCCGGGCAGGACCCCGCTGACGACTTGCGCGGCCTTCGGATCAGCGACTCCGAAGCCGGAGCCCTGGCCCGCCGCCCCTTTGGCGCGCACTGGGCACAGACCGTTATGCTCGCCCCGGCCGAAGAGCAGGCCTTCGCCAGCGACGAGTCCGCCGCCCGGACGTCCGCCGATCAGCTCATCGCCTCCGCCCGCCAATCCGGCGTCCCGCTGCGGCTGGTTCGCCTGGCTCAGACCTTCTCGTTCTCGCGCTTTGATCTGGATGTGTTTCTGCTTTGCATCGCGCCGGCCCTCGACCTGCGCTATGAGCGCTTGTATGGCTACCTGCAGGACGATGTCACCCGCCGCCGGCCGACGGTTGGCCTGATGCTCGACTTGCTGTGCGAACCGGGCGCGCAACGGCTGCAGTGGCTGTCGCGTTTCGCCGGTGACGCGCCGCTTTTCAAGCACGGCCTGATCGAACGGGCGGCCGACACCGCCAGCGCGTCGTTGATGGCGCAGGCCCTGCGCCCCGACGATGCCGTCGTGGCCTGGCTGCTTGGCCACTACCAGCCAGACCCGCGCCTGAACGCGCGGCTCATGCCGCCCGCGGTCAGCGACGCAGATGTCATCCTGGCCGGGCCGGTGATGGAATCCATCGGCGCAATTGCGGCCGCCTTCGGCGAAGAGCATCCGCCGGTTCTGGCCTTCCATGGGCCGGATGCGTCAAGCCAGGAGGCGACTGCGCGCTGGCTCGGGCACGGTTTGAACCGGCCGCTGCTGGCCGCGCAGCTCCCGGCCATCGAAGGGAATGGCGCGAATGTGGCCGAGGCGGTCATGATGACCCTTCGTGATGCGCGGCTCACGGGCGCCGTCGCCTTTCTGGGCAACTGGGACGCGGCCGTGGTCGACAGCGGTTCAAGCGCCGCTGCGCTCGGGCATGTGCTGGAACACCCCGATCTCGTCATTCTGTCCAGCAAGGGGTTGTGGCAGGCCCAGGGCGTCGAGCGCGATCGCCAGGTTGCCTGGTTCGAATTCGCCGTGCCCGATTTTTCGCAGCGCAGCGCGCTGTGGGAGCACTTCCTGGCGGAGGCGGACCTCGCCCTCGCCGATGACGTCGATTTGACGGCGCTGGCCGGCCAGTTTCAACTGACCGCGGCACGCATCCGTGACACCGCCCTGTCCGCGCGCGACAACGCGCTCGCACAGGGAGCCGCCGACGCGCCGCCGGTGATTTCCAACGCCGGTCTTTTCGCGGCCGCGCGCGCCTACACCACGCCCCGCTTGTCCGGAATGGCCCGCAAAATCACGCCGCGCTATGGCTGGTCAGACATCGTTCTGCCCGACGATCAGCGCCAGATGCTGCAGGAAATCGTCGACACGGTCCGGGTGCGCCCAAAGGTGCTCGGGGAGTGGGGGATTGGCGAGAAGCTGACCGCCAGCGACGGCGTCACGGTCCTGTTTGCCGGTCCGCCGGGCACCGGCAAGACCATGGCGGCCGAGGTGATCGCCCGCGAGCTGGGGCTGGACCTCTACAAGATCGAGTTGTCGAACCTGGTCAGCAAGTTCATCGGCGAGACGGAGAAGAACCTCGAGCGCATTTTCAGTGAGGCCGAGAACGGCAGCGCGATCCTGTTCTTCGACGAGGCCGACGCGATTTTTGGCAAACGAAGCGAGGTCAAGGACGCCCACGACCGGTACGCCAACATCGAGGTGAGCTACCTCCTGCAGCGGATGGAGAGTTATGACGGCGTGACGATATTGGCCACCAACCTGCGGGCCAATCTGGACGAGGCCTTCACCCGCAGGTTGGCTTTTGCCGTTGATTTTCCATTCCCCGACGAGCAATACCGCCTGCGGATATGGGAGTCGCTTTTTCCGCCCGGCGTGCCGCGCGAGGAAGGGCTCGATCTGGCGTTGCTGGCCAGGAAGCACCGGCTTGCGGGCGGCGCGATACGAAACATCATCGTGAGCGCATCGTATCTTGCCGCCAACGATGGCGGCAAAGTCGGCATGCGCCACCTGTTGCACGGCGCGCGGCGCGAGTTGCAGAAGATGGGCCGCCTGGCGCAGGATTGAGCGCGCCACCTGTCAGGTCACCCCGGCCCGGCCGCCACCTGTCAGGTCACCCCGGCCTGGCCGCCACCTGTCAGGTCACCCCGGCCTGGCCGCCACCTGTCAGGTTGGTCAGTATTATGGCCGGGTGGATAGCACGATTCAGATCCTCCGGGCCCAATGGGCGGCCCATTGGCCAGATGCCCTGGCCGCCTGGAGCCGCTACACCCGGCTGAGCGAGCCGCGCTGGTGCCTGTCCAACGCAGAAGCCAAACGCGAAGGCCTGACCGCGAGCTTCGCCATGATCCGGCTGAATGACCAGGCCGTCGTCGTCAACCTGGCCGAGATCCAGCGGCTCGGCCTGGGTCAGTACGCTGTGGAGATCCTCGCCCACGAGATCGGCCACCACGTGTATTGCCCGGCCGACCTGACCGACAACGCCCGCATGATCGCCCGGCTGCGGCGCGGTCTCCCAGGCGTTGAGCGCCTGGCGCCGATGGTCGGCAACCTCTACACCGATCTGCTCATCAACGACCGCCTGCAGCGCAGCGCGCGCATGCGAATGGCCAACATCTACCGCCGCCTGGCCGAAGCCGCCGGGGCCGCGAAAACCCCCGACAGGCTGTGGACGTTCTATATGCGGACCTACGAGATCCTGTGGGCGATCCAGCGCGGATCGCTGGCCACCGGGTTTGCCGGCCTCAGCGCGTGGGCGGCCAAAGCAACACCCGAGGACGTCGCCACGCGGACCGAGTCGGAGACCCAGATCGAAGGCGACGCCCAGCTCGCCGCGCGGGTCATCCGGGTGTATGCCCGGGATTGGCTGCGGGGCGCCTCGCGCTTCGCCTTGCTGTCCCTGCCGTATCTCCTCAACGACGGTGATGAGACCACCGAGAAGATCCTCAAGCCCTGGAGAGACACTGACGCCGCCGGCGGCGGCGCGCTGCCCGACGGTCTGACGGAGATCGAAGAAGACGAGATCGGCGAGATCGTCCACCCCGCCAACGATCCCGAGATCACCGGCATTGACGCGACCGGCTCGGGCGATGTCGCGGGCACGGCGGATCCGACGCCGGCCGCCTCGGAAAAACAGCGCGCCGGCCAGCATCGCCAGCCCTACGAATACGGCCAGATCCTCAAACAACTGGGGATCACTCTGACCGACCACGAGATCGCGGTGCGCTACTACCGCGAGCGGGCGATGCCGTATCTCATTCCGTTCCCCAGCCGCATCCTGCCCGAGTCTACCGAGCCGCTGCCCGAGGGCCTCGAGGCCTGGGATATCGGCTCGCCGATCGAAAACGCCGACTGGGTGCAGAGCGTGATCTACAGCCCGATCATCATCCCGGGCATGACCACCGTGCAACGGGTGTGGGGGACAACCCAGGGAGCCCAGCCCTCAAAGGAGCCGCTCGACCTCGACCTGTATGTCGATTGCTCGGGCTCGATGCCGAACCCGCAGGCGCACGTGTCGTATCTCACCCTGGCCGGGACCATCATCGCGCTTTCAGCCCTGCGAGCGGGCGGGCGGGTGCAGGCGACGCTGTGGAGCGGGACGCGCCAGTTCAAGATGACCGACGGCTTTGTCCGCGACGCCGACGATGTCCTGCGCATCCTGACCGGCTACTTCGGCGGGGGAACGGCCTTCCCGATTCACATCCTGCGCGACACCTACGCGACGCGCCGCAAGACCGACCGGCCAGTCCGCATCCTGGTCATTTCGGATGAGGGCGTTACGACGATGTTCGACAAGGACGAGAAGGACGCCAGCGGTTGGGAAATCTCCGCAATGGCGATCCGCAACGCGCGCGGCGGCGCAACGATGGCTCTCAACCTAAGCAATCCAAATTGGGGGACGGCCGCGGACAATGACAGCCGAGCGCTCCAGCGCGCTCGCGATGAGCAGGATTGGGGAATTTTTGCCGTCCGGACCTGGGAGGAACTGCTCATGTTTGCCCGGGCCTTCAGCCGTGAAACCTTTGCCCGGAAGCTATCCTAAAACAACCGGCGACTTGGATTCCGAGAACGCGCCGGTCAGGGTCCGCCGACCTCGAGCGTCACGACGACACTGCCGTCGTTGTCAAAGAGGATCGTGTCGTTGATCCGCAGGCGCAGCTCGCCGCCCGTGTCGGCCCGCGTCGATGCGCCGGCGCCGACGCAAAACGGCATCCCCTCACCTGCGCGCGCGACCAGCGAGGCGTGCGGGCAACCCTGCACGGCATTGCTGGCCTGGGTGCGCGGCGCGGACGGGTCTCCGGCGGCATCGTGAAAGGCGCAGCCGGTCAGGGCGCATTCCGACCAGGCTCCCGAGACCTGTCGAATCCGCACGTTGTCGCCCGGACGCAGCGTCAGGCCCGCGGCCTGCCACTCCGTGTTCGCCAGCACTGTGGCCGTCATCGTCCCGCGCGCGCCGGGTAACGAGGTTGCAATGAGGGCGGGCCCGCCGGATGCAGCCGTGGGGAAGATCGACGCCGGGCCCCGAGCGGGTTCCTGAGCCTGTCGAAGGAATCGAAGGTCCGGCGCCGTGGACACGACAGCGAAAGCGCCTGCGGCCAGGGCGAGCCCGGCGAAGACCGCCGCGCCAATCATCAGCGCGCGGCGTTGAGACGAGGCGGCCGGGCGCGGCAACATGTCATCGATGGCCCGGATGGCCTCGGCGGCGCTCTGCGGCCGATCCTCCGGGCGTTTCGCCATCAGGCGCGCCACCAGCGCGGCGGCAGCCCTGGGAATCTCCTCGCCCAGCGGCGGCGGAGATTCGTGGACGTGCTTGTAAAGCAGAGCAGGCGTCGTTTCGGCAACGAACGGCGCCCGCTGGGCGAGCATCTCGTAAAGCATGACCCCGAGCGAGTACAGGTCGCTCCGCCCGTCGGCGGGCAGGCCCTGGGCCTGCTCGGGCGACATGTAAACCGGTGTTCCGATCGTTGTGCGCGGGCGGGTGAGCTGGGTGGCGTCCACGACCTGCGCGACGCCAAAATCCGCCAACGCATAACGCCCATCTTCGGCCGCGAGCACGTTGGCCGGCTTGACATCGCGGTGGGTGATTCCCCGGGCGTGGGCATAGGCCAGGCCCTCGGCCACCTGGCGGGCGATCGCAAGCGCCTGGGCCACCGGGAGCGCCAGCCTGGCCCGGTGCAGGCTGTCGAGCTTGTTCTGCAGGCTGCCTCCGGGCATGAGCTCCATCGCGATATAGGACTGCCCGCTTGCATCGGTTCCCGACTCGAACACCCGGACGATGTGCGGATGTTTGAGGTCGCTCATCGCCCGCGCCTCGCGCCGGAAGCGGGCGACAAAATCCGGATCGGCGTTCAAGTCGGCCTTGAGCCGTTTCAGCGCGACTTCCTGGCCGGTGCCGGCATGCCGTGCGCGATGCACCGATCCGCTGGCGCCGCTGGCCAGAAGCTGGTCGATGATGTATGGGCCGACGCGTTCTTCCATACCGCTATCCCGATGGTACGCCTGCTTTTACCGGCGGATGGCTGGCTCAAGCCGATGTCAGGCGAGTGTCAGGCGCCTTTACCAAACATCCAGGCGATACCCGCGGCCGCGGACCGTGACAATCATATCGCCGGCGGTCGGGTCGATCTTCTTCAAACGCGCGCGCACCCGGCTTACGATCTGATCGAGGGCCTCGGCATCCATGGTCGCGTCGTAGGCGCGCTTCCACACGGCCAGCGAACAATCCTCGCGGGTGCGCAGCTCGCCCTGATGCTGATACAGAAAGCGCAACAGATCAAACTGATCCGGGGAAAGATCGACCTCCTGGTTGGCGAAGAAGAAGGCGAAGCGCCGCTCGTCGAAGCGAATGCGCGGGAGCGACAGTTCGGTGTGATCGGCGGCGTAGAAGGTGAAGATCATCCGCGGATCGGACAGGCCAATCTCGTCGCGGTGTTGCAGCGGGTGCGGCCCGTTGATCCGGAACCCGTTGACAAAAGTGCCGTTCGTGCTCCCAATATCGTTGATCAAGTACACGCCCTCAACATATTCGATCCGGGCGTGGGCGCGCGATACCTTGGTCATGGAGGCGACGACATCGCTCTCAGTCGCGCGGCCGATGATGCAGGGCGCCTGCGACAGCTCGTATTGCCTGGGTTCGATGACGTCCGACTCTGAGACGAGCCTCGCCGGTAACGTGGCCATGAGGCCCAAGTGTAAGCGACAACCTGGGAGGACGCGGGTATTGGCCAATTTTCCTTTCGTCCGTGATATTCTCCTCGCGTGATTGCGTTCCTTTCAGTGATCGGTTTTGCGCTCTCGGGTTGGACGGCCTGGACGGGCGTCCGCAGGTTGATCGGCAAACGCTGGATTTCCGGGGTTTGGCTCCTCCTGGCCGGCCAGCTCGGCATCGGCGCGCAGCTCGCCCTCAGTTTGATCCCGGTCGGGATCGGCGAGCCCATCATCCGCATCCGTGAGCGCGAGTTGTGGCCCGTTGCGGCGGCGGCGGCGGTGCTGGCGGTCCTGGCCGCCGCGCTCACCCGGCGCCGCGGCTCTGCGCGCTTCTGGCCGGTCGTCGCTCCAATTCTTCTCATCGGCGCGGTGGCCGGGCTGGCCTTCCTGGGCACGCCCGCGCGCGAGCGCGAGCGCGATCCAAACCGCCGCGCGATCAGCCTGCCGCCCGGGTTCAGCGCAGCCATCTACGCCCAGGGCGCGATCGACAACCCGACCGTGGTGACCTTTGGCCCGGCCGGCGAGCTCTATATCGGCGATATCGCCGGCGATCTGTGGGTGGCCCGCCGGCGGGCCGATGGGACGGCTGACACGCCCACCCGATTTGCCCGCGGCTTCGAGCTGTTGGTCGGCCTGGCCTGGAAGGATGGCGAACTGTTCGCCTCGAGCGCGGGGAAGATCGAAGCGTTGCGCGACAGCGACGGCGACGGCGTCGCCGACGCGCGCCGGCTGGTCACCGGCAACCTGCCCGCTCTGGTCTTCAAGCCGCACTCCAACAACAGCCTCACTGTCGGCCCGGACGGCCGGCTGTATTTCGGGGTAGGCAGCACCTCGAACACGGGGATCGAGACCGAGCCGCTGGCTTCGGCCATCCTGTCGGTCAGCCCGGACGGCGGCCCCCCGACGGTGGTGGCGCGCGGATTTGGCAATCCGTTCGAAATGGCCTTCAACGCCCGGGGCGACCTGTTCACCGGCGACAACAGTTCGGCCACCCCCGACGGCGACGAGCCGCCTGACACGTTTCAGTACGTTGTGCCAGGCGGGCAGTACGGCGCGAGCCGGCCAGCCGGCGGGGTCGTGGGCGCGCCGGTCCGCCCGAACCTGCTCGAGTTCCCCGCCCACTCGGTGCCGACCGGGCTGACGTTCTACACCGGCGCGAGCTACCCGGCCGAGTACACCGACAACGCCTTTCTGGCGCTATGGAGCCGGGGCGAGCTCATTCGGATCACGCTGGGCCGGGCCAGCGACGGCCCGTATCGGGCCCAGGCCACGCTGTGGGGCGATGGCTTCCTGTATCCGATCGACATCGTGGTCGGCCCCGATGGCGACCTGTATGTCGCCGACTTCGGCACCAGCGTCATCTATCGCATCCGCTATCAGGGGGCGCGATGAGGCGGACCTCATTCCAAACGACAAGCGCTGGCATGGGTTTGCCTGGGGCGATGCCCCAGGCCGCTATGGGACGCGCCATTGGCGCTTTTTCACGGCTTGCGGTGGTGGCGGCGAGCCTGGCGCTGTGCGCCTGCACGGCTGGCAGCCCGCCCGCGGGCGATCCGGCCGACGGCGAGCGGCTCTTCCTTGGCCAGGTCGCGGTGAAGACCTCCCGCGGCGACGTGCCGCCCTGCGCGCGCTGCCATGGCACAACGCCCGATGGCAAGTCTCCCCTGGGGCCGAGCCTGTCCGGAGTGGCTGATCGGGCCGCGACCCGGGTGCGCGGGCAGAACGCCGCCGCCTACCTGCGCGAGTCGATCCTCAACCCCGACGCCGTGCTGGTGGACAATTACCAGGAAGGCATCATGTATCGCGGCTATCGCGACAGCCTCACTGACAGACAGCTCGACAACCTGGTCGCGTATCTCACGACGCTCAAACTCCCATGAACCCGCTGCTTCCGCATCGCAGGCTGAACCCGCTCACCAACGAATGGATCCTGGTCTCGCCTCAGCGCGCGCTGCGCCCGTGGCTGGGTGCGGTCGAGAAGCGGGCCCCCGAGACGCGCCCGGCCCACGACCCGGGCTGCTATCTGTGCGCTGGAAACACGCGCGCGAATGGGATGGTCAACCCTGAATACACCGGCGTATATATCTTCGACAACGATTTCCCCGCCCTGCTGGCCGGCGGGGACGCGTCGGACGGCACAACCCACCCGCTCCTGCGTTCGCATCAGGAGAGCGGGGTGTGCCGGGTGATCTGCTTCTCGCCCCGCCACGACCTCACACTGCCTGAACTGCCCCTGGCCCAGATTCGGGATGTCATCGACGTGTGGGCGGCCCAGTGCAAGGAGCTCGGCGCGCGCGATGACATCGCCTATGTCCAACTGTTTGAGAACAAAGGCGAGATCATGGGCTGCAGCAACCCGCATCCGCACGGCCAGCTCTGGGCGACCCGCCATGTGCCGACCGAACCGGCCAAGGAGCAGCGCGCGCAAGAGGCCTGGCTGGCCGGCGCGACCGGGCGCCAGCCCCTGCTCATCGACTACGTCGGGCATGAGATCAAGGATGGCTCGCGGGTGCTCTTCAGCAATGAGCATTTCGTCGGGCTGGTGCCGTACTGGGCGACCTGGCCGTTCGAGACGATAATCCTGCCCCGCCGCCATCGGCCCCGGCTGGTCGATCTGAGCGGGGCCGAGCGGGAGGGCCTGGCCGACGTGATGCAACGCATTACCCTGACCTACGACAAGCTCTTCGGCGTCTCGTTTCCGTATTCAATGGGCGTGCATCAGGCGCCCTGCGACGGCGCGGCGCATGAGGCCTGGCAGATGCATTTGCACTTCTACCCGCCCCTGCTGCGCTCGGCGGCGGTCAGGAAGTTCCTGGTTGGCTACGAAATGCTGGCCCAGGCCCAGCGCGACCTGACGCCTGAGCAGGCCGCGGAACGGCTCAGAGCGTTGTAATGTCCCGAATTTCCATGCCGCGGCTTCGCCGGGGGATGGAGATTCGGGATACTGGTTATCGAAACCGAAACGCGGCAAGACTATGAACACGGAGTTGCGGGAAGAACCCCTGCCCTACCCGGTCTGGGGCGCCGATCTCATCGGCGCGGGCGCGCGCCAGCAGATGGACAACGCCATGCGCCTGCCGGTGACGGTGGCCGGCGCGCTGATGCCCGACGCGCATGCCGGCTATGGCCTGCCCATCGGCGGCGTGCTGGCCACCCATGAGGCGGTCATCCCCTACGCCGTTGGGGTCGACATCGCCTGCCGGATGCGGCTGAGCGTCTTCGACGCCTCGGCAATCGTCCTCAATCAACAGCGGGGCCACTTTGATAAGGTGCTGCGGGCCACCACGCGCTTTGGCGCCGGCGTGGAGTGGAAGCCGGTTCAGGATGACGCGGTGATGGAGGATCCGGACTGGACGGCGAACCCTTTGCTGCGCGGACTGAAGGACAAAGCCAGCCGGCAACTCGGCACGTCCGGTTCGGGGAACCATTTCGTGGAACTGGGCGAGATCGATGTCGACGACGAAGCTGCCGCCGCCGGGACCGGCTTCAGGAAAGGGAAGCATCTGGCGCTGCTGTCGCACAGCGGCAGTCGTGGAACCGGCGCCCGCATCGCCGAGCATTACAGCCAGATCGCCCGCGACATGCACCCCGAGCTTCAAGACGGTTCCGGCGAGTTACCCCGCCTGGGCTGGCTCGACATCAAGTCCCAGGCCGGGCAAGAATACTGGTTGTCGATGAACCTGGCCGGCCGCTACGCCAGCGCCAACCACCAGGTCATCCATCGCAACATCGCCAGGGCGATCGGGCTCGAGGCCGTCGCGGTGGTCGAGAACCAACACAATTTTTGCTGGGAGGAACAGTTGCCCAACGGGCAAACGGTCTATATCCACCGCAAAGGCGCGACACCGGCCGGCGCGGGCGCGCTGGGAGTGATCCCCGGAACGATGGCCGATATTGGTTACGTTGTGCGCGGGCGGGGCAACGCCGACTCGCTCAACAGCGCCGCGCACGGGGCCGGCCGGCAGATGAGCCGCCTCAAGGCCCTGGCTGTGTTTACCAAGTCGATGCGCGACGGCTATTTGCAGTTGCACGGGGTCACCCTGCTGGGCGGCGGGATGGATGAGGCACCCCAGGCCTACAAGTACATCAAAGACGTCATGGCCGCCCAGAGCGACCTGGTCGAGGTGATCGCGCGCTTCCGCCCGCGGATCGTGATGATGACCGACGACCCGCGGGATGCGTGAGTTCCGTTGTCATAAACGAGCCAGTGGGCATACAGTAAGACTTCCTTGCGCGCGCGGCGCCTGAGCAAAATGATGTGGCCGATTATCTCCCGCGCCTCGGTACAATCCGCAGTCATGGATCAGCCCGTCGAGAGGATTGTGGATGCCGCAGGGGCCGCGTTGTGTGTCTTCGACTGGCCGGGCGCCAACCCGCTGCCTCCGGTCGTCTTCTGCCACGCCACCAGTTTTCACGCCCGGGTGTGGGATCAGACAATCCGCGCCTTGCGCGCGCTCCAGCCCGGCCGGCGCTGTCTCGCCTTCGATACCCGCGGACATGGGCGGAGCAGCAAGGAAGGCCCGCCCAACCCCTGGCCTCAGGCCGGGCGAGACCTGGTCGAGGTCACGCGGGCGCTCAGGCTGAGCGACGCGCTCGGGGTCGGGCATTCATTTGGCGGGCACGCCTTGATCCGCGGCGCGGCCGCCGCGCCCGGCCTGTTCAATGCGCTGGTGCTGCTCGACCCGACCGTCTTTATCCGCCACGCCTATGGCGGCTGGCGCATGCCCGAGGCGATGATCGCGGTGACGCGCAAGCGCCGAAATCAGTGGGCGTCGGCCGACGAGATGTTCGAGCGCTTTGCATCACGTTCTCCGTTCAGCCGATGGCGGCCGGCGGTGTTGCGCGATTACTGCAATTACGGCGTTGAGGCGGATGGCGCCGGCGGTTTTCGGCTCGCCTGCTCGCCCGAAACCGAGGCCGGCATCTACGCCACGGGCAGCCTGCCCGAGAACGGGGCCATCTACGATGACGTGGCCGCCCTCGATATCCCCGCGCGGGTGATTCGCTGCGGCATTGCCCGGCATGGGGCCGAAGGCGCCGAGATGATGCTGAGCTCGCCGACGGCCCCCGATCTGGCGTCGTGTTTCAAGCATGCCGAGGACATCGTGTTGGCCGACACCTCGCACTTCATCCCGATGGAGGCCCCCGAGCGGGTGGCTGCCCTTATCGCGGGGTGGCCAATTGGCTGACGCCCAGTAGGTTTTGGGAAGCGATATGCCCCAGCGACGCTGGGGCATATCGCTTCCCAAAAATGATCTTGGGGTTAAAATAGCGGCCTCACATGGCCCGCAGCTTCATTTCGATCGCGATTACGACGATTCGCCCGCAGATTATTGCGGCGCGAATCTCTGCTCGCGGGTCTGAGATGGCGCTGTAGCCCGGTCGAATACCAGGTATCAGGCAGGAGCCTTTCGGAATCCGAAAGGCTCCTTTTTTGTTTTCCAGGAGCCACACATGAAAACCGCCCTATACGATTGCACCCTCCGCGACGGCACCCAGGGCGAAGGGGTAAACCTCTCGGTCGAGGACAAGCTCCGCATCGCCCAGCGCCTCGACGAATTCGGCTTTCATTACATCGAGGGCGGTTGGCCCGGCAGCAATCCTAAGGACGCCGAGTTTTTTGAGCGCGCCCGCGGACTCACCTTCGCCAACGCAAAACTGGCCGCCTTTGGCAGCACCCGCAAGGCCGGCGGGCGCTGCGAGGACGATGCCCAGATCCGGATGCTGCTCGAGGCCGGCACGCCGGTGGTGACGATGGTGGCCAAGACCAGCCCGCTGCACGTCACCCATGTGCTCGAGACCACCCTCGATGAGAACCTGGGCATGATCGCCGAGAGCGTCGCCCATTGCAAGGCGGCCGGCCGGGAGGTTATCCACGACGCCGAGCACTTCTTTGACGGCTATAAGCTCGACCGGGAGTACGCCCTGGCCACCCTGCGGGCCGCCAGCGACGCCGGTGCTGACTGGCTGACGTTGTGTGACACCAACGGCGGGAGCATGCCCTGGGAGATCGAGGCCATCGTCCGGGATGTCGCGACGACGCTGCTCGGCGCGCGCCTGGGCATCCACGCTCACAACGACAGCGGAGTGGGCGTCGCCAATGCCCTGGCCGGAGTTCGAGCCGGGTGCACGCAAGTCCAGGCCACCATCAACGGGATCGGCGAGCGGGTGGGCAACTGCGACATGGTCGCCACCCTGGCCAACCTGCGCCTCAAGATGGGCGATGAGTGCGTCAGTGACGAGCGCCTGCGCGGGCTGACCGAGCTCAGCCGCTATGTCTTCGAAGTCGCCAACCTCGCCCAGGACATCCGACATCCCTACGTTGGACAATCGGCCTTCGCCCACAAAGGTGGCATCCACGTGGCCGCCATCCTCAAGCTCGAGGAAAGCTATCAGCACATCGATCCGGCCCGGGTGGGCAACCAGAAGCGGGTGCTGGTGAGCGAGTTGAGCGGGCGGGGCAACGTCGCCTACAAAGCCAGGGCTTTCGGGCTGGATGCGGACAGCGCCGAGGTGCGCCGGGTGCTGGGCCAGATCAAGGACATGGAGAGCCGGGGCTTCTTCTTCGAGGGCGCCGACGCCACCCTCGAGCTCATGCTCCGCCGGGCCCAGCCCAATCATCTCAAGGTCTTCGAGCTCATCGACTTCATGGTCGTGGTCGAGAGCCGGGCCGGGCGGGGGATGTTGTCCGAGGCCAGCGTCAAGATGAAGGTCGACGAGGAGATCTCGCACACGGTCGCCGAGGGCGACGGCCCGGTCCACGCGCTCGACCTGGCGATGCGCAAGGCGCTGCTCCCGCACTACCCCAAGCTGCGCAAGATGCGGCTGACTGACTACAAAGTCCGCATCATCGACGGCGACCACGCCACCGCTGCGACCACCCGGGTGACCATCGACAGCACCGATGGCCGGCGGAGCTGGACGACGGTTGGCTGCTCGTCAAACATCGTCGACGCGTCGTGGCAGGCCCTTGCCGACTCGTTTGAGTATGCGCTCGTCGTCGCTTGACGGGTTTTATCAGGTTTGATCAGGTGGGTCAGGTTTGATCAAGTGGAGCGCTACCTGACCAAACCTTACCCACCTTACCGAACCTGATCAAACTACTCTTGGACGACAACCATCCGCGCAAGCCGGTCGCTGCCGCTGACGGCGATCGCATCATCGCCCTGGGCCGGGCGGCCGCGGCGGGCCAGGTTCTTGGCCTTGAGCGATTTGGCGTTGCCTTTGAGCGTGACGTAGACGATGCTGTCCTCGGGCGTGGCGATGACGGCGTCGGCGACGGTGGCGTCCTTGACCAGCTTTGCGCTGATCACGCCCTTGCCGGCCCGGCCCTGAGTTGGATACTCCTTGAAGGCCACTCGCTTGGCCCGCCCGTCCGTCGTCCCGATCACGACGTCCAGATCGCCCGCGCTCTCATCGGCCAGGGCCAGGGCCATGACGATGTCGCCGTCCAGCAGCTTCATCCCGACCACCCCGCCGGCTGGCAGGCCCATCGGGCGGACCTCGTCCTGTTTGAAGCGAATCGCCATGCCCTGCTGGCTGAAGAGCAGCACGTCCTCGTCACCGCGGGTGAGACGGGCGGCGATGACGCTGTCGCCCTCGGATACGCCGCACAGGGCGAAAGACGTGCCGGGCGCGCCGGGTAGCGCGGCTGTCTCGCTGCGCTTGACCATCCCGCCCGACGTCGCGGTGAGGACAAACCCGCTGGTCGCGGATTTGTCGATGCTGAACGCGCCGACCGGCTCGTCATCGGCGGCGAAGGACGAGATTGCGCTGAGCAGCGCGCCCTGGCCGCGGGTGACGTCCTCCTGGGGAATGCCGTTGACCTGCAGGACGACGCCGCGCCCGCTTGCGCCGGCCACGTAGACCAGCTCCCGGGTGGAGGCCTTGACCACGGCAATCGGGGTGATCTCGGCCGCCGAAGTCACCCGGGGCGCATCGGATACCCGCCCGATCCGGCCATTGGCGCCAACGATGACGTAGGCGGTTTCCTCGGGCACCAATTCGTGCACGGTGAGGGCCAGCTCATTGGTCGACCCGCGTTTTCGGGTCGAGCCGTTGCTGTTCTCCTTGTCGGCCTTGCCATTCTCCTCGCTCTTCGTCTCGACCTGGGCGGCAATCTTGCCAACGATCGTTGTGCGGCGCGCGTCGCCATAGCGCTCCTTGAGCGAGAGCAGCTCGTCGCGGATGACATCGAGCATCTTGACCGGATGGGCGAGCAGGTCTTCGAGGAACTTGATGAGCTTGCGCTTTTCGGCCAGCTCCTCCTCGAGTTTCTTGCGCTCGAGGGCGGCCAGGCGGCGCAGCGGCATCTCGAGGATGGCGTTGGCCTGCAACTCGCTGAATTTGAGCTCGTCGATCAGGCCGCGCCGGGCAATCTCGGTGTCGCGCGAGGCGCGAATGAGCCTGACGATCCGGTCGATCATGTCGAGGGCGCGGACCAGGCCCTCGAGAATATGGGCGCGCTCGAGGGCCTTGGCGAGGTCGAACTCGCTCCGGCGCCGGACGATCTCGCGGCGGTGCTCGATGTAGATGTGCAGCAGGCGGCGCAGCGGAAGCACCCGCGGCTCGAGCCGGCCGGTGGCGTCGGGGACCAGGGCCAGCATGATCACCCCGAAGGTGCTGCGCATAACGGTGTATTTGTACAGCGCGGCCAGGACCTTGCGCGGGTCGTCGTTTTTGTTGATGTCGATGACGATCCGCATTCCGCGCCGGTCGCTCTCGTCGCGGATGTCGGTCATCCCGGTAATCTTCTCGTCGCGGGCGAGATCGGCGATGCGCTCGATCAGCGAGGACTTGTTGACAGCGTAGGGCAGCTCGGTGACGATGATGTGAGTGCGACCGCGGGTGCCTTCCTCGATGTGGGCCTTGGCCTGGACGATGATCTTGCCGCGCCCGGTGGCGTAGGTCGCCTTGATCGCGTCGCCGCCCTCAACCGCGTCGTTGTAGCGGAAGGCGATTGCGCCGGTGGGGAAGTCGGGGCCTTTGACGAACTTGATCAGCTCGTCGACGTCGACATCCGGCTCGGGCAGGGCAGGCATGGCTTCGCCCGGCTTGACCGTGGCCTTGGCGGCCTTGGTCGCCGCCATGCGCTCGAGCATGAAGATGGCGGCGTCGACGATCTCGCCCAGGTTGTGGGGCGGGATGTTGGTTGCCATGCCGACGGCGATGCCGGTGGCGCCATTGACGATGAGGTTGGGGAACCCGGCCGGCACGACGGTCGGCTCTTTCTGGGTTCCGTCGTAGTTGTCCTGCCAGGTGACGGTGTTCTTGTCGAGGTCGGCCAGCAGGTCGACGGCCGGCTTGCTTAGGCGGGCTTCGGTGTAGCGCATGGCGGCGGGCGGGTCGCCGTCGACCGAGCCGAAGTTGCCCTGGCCATCGACGATGAGATACCGCATCGAGAAGTCCTGGGCCATGCGGGCCATGGCGTCGTAGACGCTCATGTCGCCGTGGGGGTGGTATTTGCCGAGGACGTCGCCGACGATGCGGGCGCTCTTGCGGTAAGGCGTCTCGGGGCGCAGCCCGGTGTCGTGCATCACATACAGGATGCGGCGCTGGACGGGCTTGAGGCCGTCGCGGGCGTCGGGCAGGGCCCGGGCGACGATGACCGACATCGAGTAGGACAGGTAGGCCTGTTTCATCTCGACATCTATGTCGATTCGCCGGATTCGGCCGTACTGGTTGGTCTCCAGATCGAGCTCGGCCTGGGTTGGCTCGGTGGATTTGGTTTTTTCTTTGGCCATCGGTATTAGCACAAACGTTCGATTCGGGCCGGATTATAGATCACGGAAAACACGGATGACGACGGATTGCACGGAACACGCAAACCATGTAGGGGCGAAGCACCCGCCATCTATCCACGGCATGCCCAGCCTATCGGCGGGCGCTTCGCCCGTCGG
>JBDSIP010000158.1:0-13623 GCA_039917915.1 Thermoflexales bacterium | reverse complement strand
TACAACGCTGTTGGCTTTGGTGGATCAAAGTTGATTGTGCCGCAATTTGTGCGAAACTACTATGGCTACCAGTCTGGTATCAACGTCGTGAATATCGGTGCCACAACAACCACCGTGACGTCCACTTTTGTCTTCGCCGGAGTGCCGTATACGCGCGTGAACACGTTGGGATCCAATAGGGTTCTTCAGCTGTTTAGCCCGAACGTGTCGCAGCTTGTTGCAATTGACAGCTTGCCCGTCAATCAGCGGACGGGTTCGGCAGTGTTCCAAGCCGGACCTGGTGGAGTGATTGCAGCCAATGTCAACGTGCGGAATGACGGTTCTTGCAACGCTGCAGCCTGCCCAGTGATTCCGGCCAATGAAGTTGGCACAGGACAGGCAATCAACGCCTTTGTTGATGGCACAGCGACCACCAAAGCCATCGTTACGAGATTCCCGAAGGCGTTTGGGGGCGAGGTCATCAACGGTGGTATTACGATCGTGAACTCGACGGGCATCGCGGGCACTTGCGACTTGGAGTATGTTGGTGGAGGAAACCAGAACGGCCTTGTGCTTCCTGCAGGTGGGAACATCGGACGCTACGCGCCAAGCATCGGAGCAGTAACGAGCGGCACGCAGAACCCGGTTAGTATCGTGTGCACGCAACCGGTTTTCGTGATCGCCGTCACGCGGTCCGACCTGGCAACCTACAGAGGCGATTCGCAGACGAGTTGGAATGTTGTCAACATTCCGTGACGTTGACTCACGAATCTGATTCTTGAGGGACAAGCATGGGGCTGATGAAGCCCCATGCTTTTTGTTGCCATGCAGTGTGAACTATGCGGTGCCGTTAATTCTCAGCCTGCCCTCAAGGGCGGCGATCGGTTAATGGGGGTTCCAGGTGTCTTTGCGCTGAGACGCTGCCTCGCTTGCGGAACGTTCGGGCAAGATCCTGTCCCTGGCGACGACACACTCCTGAGCTTCTACCCTCTAGATTATGGGCCATATCAATCCGGCGGAATTCTATCTAGACTTGGAGCCGAGAGCGGTTTGCGGCGGCGGGAGCGGCATGTCGATTCACTTAAGCTCAATGCAGGTTCGTTGCTGGATGTCGGTTGCGCCACTGGCTTGTTCCTTGATCGTATGCGCCGACGCGGCTGGCGATGCGTTGGTGTTGAGTTCAACCCCAAGATAGCTCAGCGTGCCCGTGATGACTTCGGACTAGCCGTGGTGACAGGCACGCTCGAGACTGCGCAATTTCCAGATGCAGCTATTGATCTTGTGACACTGTGGGACGTGCTCGAACACGTGCAATCGCCCCGCAGAACGTTGCTGGAGATCGCGCGTGTTATGCGTCCCGGGGGATGGTTGGTTATTCGCGTCCCAGACCCTGAATCCCTTGGGGCCCAGATCTTTGGCCGCTTCTGGGCTGGTTGGGATCTGCCGCGACATCTTTGGATTGCGCCAAGAACAGCGTTGGAACGCGCACTTGGCGAAGCTGGTTTTTGCCTGAAGAGAACGAGCGCTTCAAGTGGTCGGTTTTCGATTTTTGCTGCCAGCGTGCGATATACCGCACGCGACAGGATCAAATCAGTATGGATCGCTAATGCCATAGCTTTTGTTGCTAATTCACTTATAGCTCGCGTCCTTACTGCCCCATACTTCTCCGCAAGCGGAGCCATGGGTCATGGGTCCATGCTCACGTACTTCGCTCAGCGCCAGTGACACTTCATGATCAATCACTTATGCCTTCGCGGCTTTGGCCGTGCCAGCCTTGCTGCTATGTTCGCTATAGTTGCTGCTTCGTGCAACTCCCAACCGACCAGTGTGGTAACCGTGGCGACCGTCGCTGTTTCGTCCACCGCTGCTGCATCGCCGACGACTAAACCGGGCCCCACTTCCGTTGTGCTGAGCAGCCATATTGCTGTCGTACCGGAGGCGACCGCCGCATCACCAACGCTTGCAGTGAGTACTGCGGTTGCGCCAATCCCGGGCCGCGGCCAAGTGGTCGGCCGCGCAGTTCAACCCGAGGGTCGTTTGGGCCATCCGTCGTTCGTTGTATCGGGTGAACTCTATCTAGGAACGTTAGCGCCTGCCTCAGACCCCAAACTGCCCCCGGCAGTCGCAGTGTCACCTCTGGATGCTCCCCATGCGCTCGTGGATCAGAAGACGGGCGTCTTTGTGTTCTCAAATGTGCCGCCTGGCACGTACGCGCTCGCTATGATAGGCTTCAGCCAAAGTTACGTGATAGAGAAGCCGAACAATGGCGGACGGATCGAGGTAAAGGTGGAGGCCAACAAGACGACGGATCTGGGTGACGTTACCCTAAAGTAACGTCGCTAGCCTATGGCGACGGCGTGCCGATCTCGAAGATCAACACCCGATCCTGTCGGTAGACCAACCTGAGTCGCGGGTCGGCCAGCAAGGCGGCCGGATCGAGCATCGGCCCGGCCGGCGCGCCGACCCGCCCGCGCGCTTGTCCCACGAAGATGTGGGTGATTCCGCGTTCCCGGAGGCGAGCGATATTGGCCGCTGACAGACCTTCCGCGCGAAGCGCGATCGGCAACGCATTGATCCACTCAATCCGGCTCGGACCGTCTAGCCGTTCCTGGCTGTAGTTCAGGGGTGGCTGGGTTGTAGCGCGCCGGGCCGTAAGGGGCAGCCACCAGCCGCCATCGCTGCCCGCAATGAGATCACCGCGATAGGCAGAAAATGAATCCACCAGGAAGCGTGCCGTTGCGACCGTATTCTTTGCGATCCATGCGGCGGCGCGCGCGTCCGGGCGCAGATACAGCGCGAAGCTGTCTGGGCGAACCTCCTGAGACCGCGCGACCAGGCCGACGCCGGATGCGACGAGGATAGCCAGCGCCGCCAGCGCGCGTGTGGCGATACCTATCGTTTTCAGCGTGCGTCTCGCCAGGATTTCCAAGACGTCGGCGCATGCCACTGCGGCCACGAGACAGAAGGGCACATACAGGAAGATGGCCAGCGCGAAGTTTGAGATGATTCCTGCGCCAGGCAAGCTCAGCCATCCTGGATTGGTTGCTGCGATCATGAGCACTGTCCAAATCAATAGGCTCATGGTGTGGGCGTTTCTTCGCCATAGGCCGACGAGGAACGCGAGCAAAACCAGGACCCAGGTTGCCGGGAAAAATGCTTGAAACAAGCTGGACGGCTCGTTGTAGGCCAGAATCGAGTCGGGGGTCTGCCCAGCAGGGGTCGTTAGCAATTGGGCTGCGGTATTTGTGAGCGTGCCCTCCAGGGTATGAAGGAGCCATGGCGCGAAAAGTAGCGCGCCTAGCGCGCCGCCAGCCGCGAGCGTCAGCAGACTGCGTCGGTTGAGCTTTAGCAGCCAAGTCCCGCTTACAAGCGTCGCCGCGCCAAATATCAGGCCCAGAATCAGGATCCGATAGTGACTCAGCCCCAATCCAGCCCAGACAAGACCCATCACGCCGATGAGCGCAAATCGGTTGCGCCGCGAATCCTCCAGGCGCGCACGTTCAATCGTCGTCCATATCAGCCAGATCAGGCCGGGCAAAATCACTTGGCCGGCCAATTGTGTATAACGTCCCCAGTTTACGTAATAGGCGGGATATGTGGACACCAGCCCGGCAAGGGCCACCGCGAAGATTCCGGCCCAGGCCGATCGCGCCATCTTTTTTGCCGCGGGATAGAGCGCCATGACCGCCGCGATGTTTAGGAACTGCCCCATCCACATCACCGATTGCGCGCCGGACAAGCCCGTTACCCAGCCCAACGCCGCCGAGACGCTGTGGAAGCCGACATGATAGGTCAGCGAGAGCATGTCGGCGTACGGCGCCCAGTCGTTGAACAGGCCATTCCGGTCCAAAAGCAACTGTGTGAGCACGGAGTGCTGGTAGCTATCACCCCACATCGGCACTTCCAGCGCCCGGATCGCCCACAGTCGCGAGAACACAGTCATGGCCACAACACCGAAGAGGACGATGTGTTCTATCGTTGGCCGGTGTCTGGCCCTGATCCAAACCGACAGCGCCTGTCGCCGTTTCCATATACGCGGCAATAACGCTGCTGCGGCCAGCGCAATCGGGAGCCATGCATATAGCGGACCGAAGCGCAGACCCACCAGCCCGGTCAGGACGATCAGCACCGGATAGATCCCAAGACTTACGCTGGGCGCCAGAAACAGGAGGTCGAGCCGACCGGCGCTCGCGCGGCTTGCTGCCGGCAATAGTAGCAGCATCGCCAAACCCGGAAAGATCAGCAAGGCGGCAACAGCACCTGCAATCAACAGCCATGTCCCGAACAGCCAGGCCAGTCCGACCCCTGCCTGGGCCGGGGCATGGAACAGCCGGAACGACAGCTGCGCCTCCCGCGGCTGGCCGTTGACATAGGCCGCGCCATTGAGATATGCCGACGCCGGTCCGGTGAGCAGGCTTAATCCGTCCGGGCCGGCGTACTGAAGCTCAATGTAGAAGTCCTGCAGGCGCTCGGCCGACTGAGGCGGGAAGTCGATTCTGAGCGCGTCACCTGTTGGGGCGCCCACGTCGATGGCGCCGCCGGCCAGGATGTCGGCGACATCGGCGCGCCGCCGAAGTTGGTAAGTGACCCGACCTGAGGGCCGCTGGGCGGCAGGAGCGAGTTGAAATTCGATACCCTGGAGGCCGCCCTGGTAGGCCATCAGCGACTGTCCCAACGACGACGTCGCTGTGAGTGGCAGGGAGCCGGCATTCGCGGCAGGTTGGCCGGCTTCGACAAGCGGACCCCCGCACGCCGTGAGCGACAGCGCCGCGAAGGCCAGGACCATCATGCGTGCTGGAGCCTTGAACCGCGCGATGGAAACCATGCAAGCCATTCTATGCGTCTCGTGTTCCCGAGCGGCGACGCCAATTTTGTCTGTGGCACAATCGGAGCGCTTCATGTCATTGACCCTGACTCGGACCGCGCTCGAGGGCGTCGTCATCCTTGAGCCGCGCGCCTTTGGCGACGCGCGGGGCTTTTTCTATGAGAGCTACCGCAAGGATCGCCTCGCCGGGCTGGGCTTGGACATCGACTTCGTGCAGGACAACCACAGCCGTTCGGCGCGGGGCGTGCTGCGCGGCATCCACTTCCAGAGCCCGCCCCGGCCTCAACTGAAGCTCGTCCGCTGCACCGTCGGCCGGATACTCGACATCGCGGTCGATCTGCGTGTCGGTTCCCCGACGCTCGGGAAACATGTCGCCCTGGAGCTAAGCGCCGAAAACCGCCTGCAGCTTCTGGTGCCAGCCGGATTTGGGCATGGTTTCCTGACCCTGTCCGACGCAGCCGAGATTCAATACAAGTGCGACGCCTACTACGCGCCTGAGGTCGAGGGCGCGCTCCTGTGGAATGACCCCGACCTGGCCATCCCGTGGGGGCTTTCCGAACCGCCCAGCGTGTCTGGCCGCGACGCGCAAGCGCCGTCGTTCGCTGCCTATCTGAGAAACCCGGTCTTTCGGGTCTGATATCCGAGCCGGGAAAAACCCGGCGTGTAAGATTGCAATTCCAGGTGTGGAGGATTAAGTTATGGCCGATCTATTCAATAAAATTGTCAAGGATCCGACGATGCGGATGGTTCGCATGGGCAAGGATCAAGGCATCTATCCGTATTTCAAGCCGCTGTCCGAGACCGAAGGCACCGAAGTCGTCATCGACGGCAAGCGCTTGATCATGATCGGGTCGAACAATTATCTTGGGCTGACCACTCACCCCAAGGTCCGCCAGGCAGCCATCGACGCGATCAACCGCTATGGCACATCCTGCACCGGCAGCCGGTTTCTGAATGGCACGCTCGAAATCCACAAGGAACTCGAGCGGCGCCTGGCCCGCTTCATGGGGAAGGAAGCGGCCCTTATTTTCGGCACGGGTTATCAGGCCAACCTCGGCGCGCTCACCGCGCTGCTGGGCAAGGACGATATCGCCATCGCTGACAAGGAGATTCACGCTTCGCTGGTGGATGCGCTGCAGATGGCCGGCTGCCGGCTCAAGCGCTACCGGCACAACGACCTGGAAGACCTCGAGCGCATCCTCAAGGACGTCAACGAGGAATCACCATCGGCGGGCAAACTGATCGTGGTCGATGGCGTGTATTCGATGGGCGGCGACCTGGCTCCGCTTCCGGAAATCGCCGCGCTGGCCAAGCGCTATGACGCGCGATTCTTCGTCGACGACGCTCACGGCCTCGGGGTGATGGGCGAAGGCGGGCGCGGCACCCACTTTCATTTCAACTGCGTCGACGATGTTGATCTGGTGATGGGCACCTTCAGCAAGTCCTTCGCGTCGCTGGGTGGCGTGATTGCGGGCACCCGCGAAGTCATCGACTACATTCAGCATCACGCCCGCTCGCTGATCTTCTCGGCCTCGATGCCGCCGGCCAACGTGGCGACGGTGCTGGCGTGCGTCGACATTGTCGAAGCCGATCCCAGCTATGTCACTCAGGTGCACACCCAATCCGCGAAGGTGCGAACTGCGTTGCGCGGGATGGGCTACAACTGCGGCGAGAGCGTGACCCCGATCGTGCCGGTCTTTATCGGCAGCGAGATGAACACGGTCTTTGCGTGGAAGGCATTCTTTGAGCACGGGGTGTATTTGAACCCGGTGCTGCCCCCCGGCGTGCCGCCCAACAAGAGCCTGCTTCGCACGAGCTACATGGCCTCGCACACCGACGAGCAGATCGAGCGCGTCATCCAGGTGTTTCACACGGTGGGCCTGGCGACTGGGTTGATCGAGGAGCCGGCTGCGGCGTCGGCCTGAGTAGTTGGCAGAAACGATAATCCCCGGCTTCGCCGGGGATTATCGTTTCTGCCTTGGTTCGGTTAGAAGCTGCTAGTCGAGCTTCGACCAGACTGTCCCGTTGCCATCGGGCGGCGCGCCTTCAACGTCGCGGGCCTTCTTGAGATCTTCCATTGAGATCGCATCCTCGGGCAATCGGATGTGGGTCTCGTCCCAATGTTCGGGCTTGATCGACAGACGATCCCCCCGCAGCAGCGAAGCGATGCCTTCCTGGCCGGGCTCTTTGCGCGGCTCAGCCACGAACTTGGTGCGCCTGGGCCGTTGATAGTCGGTGGGCTGGGCGTAGCTGGTGATGTAACCCTCGAAGTTGCGCAGCACGACATGGTCGTGACTCTGGCTGATCAGGTAATTGGGCATGACGGGCAATTTTCCGCCGCCGCCCGGCGCATCCACCACATAGGTCGGGATGGCATAACCGCTTGTGTGGCCGCGCAGGTTTTCCATGATTTCAAGGCCGGCCGCCACCGTCGTTCGGAAATGACCGCTGCCCTGGACCAGATCGCACTGATACAGGTAGTACGGGCGCACCCGAATTTTGACCAGCTCGTGGCACAGCTTCCGAATCGTGTCGGGGTGATCGTTGACCCCGGCCAGGAGCACACTCTGGTTGCCGAGCGGGATGCCGGCGTCTGCGAGCTTTGCGCAGGCCTGGGCAAGCTCGGGCGTGATCTCGCGCGGGTGGTTGGTGTGGATGTTCATCCACAACGGATGGAACTTCTTCAGGGTCGTGACCAGCTCATCCGTGATGCGCTGAGGCATGAAGACCGGCACACGGGTGCCGATACGGATGATCTCGATGTGGGGAATCTCGCGCAAGCGGCGGAGCAGATCCTCCAACACGCGCGGCGGGAGGGTGAGCGGATCGCCGCCGCTGAGCAGCACGTCGCGGACCTGGGGCGAGCGCTTGAGATACTCGATCTGCAGGTCGTGATGGCGCTTGTTGAACATCGCGCCCGCATCACCGACGATACGACTGCGCGTGCAATACCGGCAATAGCTGGCGCATTGGGTTGTCACCAGCATGAGGACGCGATCCGGATAGCGGTGCACCAGACCTGGGACAGGTGAATGGGCGTCCTCGGAAAGCGAGTCGGCCATCATGCTGTCAAAGGCCTCGAGTTCGCGCGCGCGCGGAATCACCTGCAGGCGGATCGGGCAATCGGGATCGTCCGGATCGATGAGCGAAGCGAAATAGGGCGTCACATCGACGCGGAATTTGCCCTCGGCTTGAAGCCCCTGGATTTCCTCGGGGGTGAGCCGAATGATGCGCGAGAGTTCCTCGACGCTGTTCAGCCGATTGCTGAGCTGCCAGCGCCAGTCGTTCCATTGTTCGTCTGAAACATTCGCCCAAATATCGGGGCGGGGTGTGCTGCCCGAAGACAGCTTGGTCTGATGGGTGGACATGATGTCTCTGCCGAAGCAGATGGCTTTGTGTAAGTTTTCTCCTGATCGTTGGGCGCGCTGAATACGAACGCGTTTGTCGCATGCACCATATAGCACAACTCGGAAATATCTGGTGGCTTCCTGTATGTTAAATCACCTTAAACTTCTAGATTTAAGGTCTGCGATGGAAATGAGGGGCGGGATCATAATTCCCGCCGGATATTTTAGGACGGCTTCTAGACTTCCTTCCAGTCGCCGTCGATGACATCATCAGATCCACCGCCGCGCGGGCGGGAGCGATCGGCAAGGAGATCGGCCTGATGCTCGGCGACGACATTCTGGGGTGAAAGCCGGATGAAGGTCTCGACGCCAAGCACGAGCACACCGAGGTCATCGACCTGGCCGATGAGGGGGATAAGGTCGGGGAGCAGATCGGCCGGCCATACGAGATAGAGCAACCCTGCGAATGGCAGTGGCTTGAGGTAAACCGGCACGCGCTTATCGCTGAGCAGGCGCGCAACCAGACGGAGACGATTGATGACCTGCATGATCAGGCCCGGGTTGGGGGTTCCAGAGTTCGGGGTGTTCGGCATGTCAATCTCCTGTTACGCCTGCGGCGCCCGCAGTGTTGCGCAGGCGCATTCTAATTCCCATGCGACGTCGATTTCAGAAGCGATATCCCCCGTCCCGGCGTACGCCGGGACGGGGGATATCGCTTCTGAGTCATCCGTCCATCAGCACTGTGAGAGTAACGGAATCACGTCGCCAAGATTGGAGACGACACGCCAGGCCAGCCCGCGCGCATCCGGGGTGACCGGCGCGAGGTCGGGAACAAGAACGGCCTTCATTTGCGCCGCGTGCGCGGCGCGCACGCCAGGTTCAGAATCCTCGAGCACCAGACAGGTTGCGGGAGGCGCGTCGAGACGCCGGGCGGCGGCCAGGAAGATATCAGGCGCCGGTTTGCCGCGGGTGATGTCGTCGCCGCACACGATGGCGTGAAAGCGCCCGCTCAGACCTGCGCGGTCCAGCAATGCGGTGGCGCGTTCGCGCCCGGTGGAAGTCGCCATCGCGCGCGGAATGCCCAGCACATCGAGCGCGTCGAGCAACGCCATAAGGCCGGGCTTCAGCGGGACGCCGCGTTCCTCCACTTCGGCGCTGGAGTAGCGAAACCGGATCGCGTCGAGGGCATCGACGGGCGTCTCGGGTCCGTACGCGTCGAGCAGAATGAGCCTGGCATCGAGCTGATTCCGGCCGATCAGGCGCGAATAGTCGGCCTCCCGCATCTCCAGGCCGTGTTCGGCCAGCGCCCGGCTCCAGGCCCGGAAGGCAAGGGTTTCGGTGTCGAACATGAGCCCGTCCATGTCGAACAGAACCGCAGATGGGGGCATGTGTGGATTGTAGCGCCCGCCCCCGGGGATTGTGATCTCGCCCTTGTCTTTATGATGACTTTTAGGCTGAGCGGAGGCTGATCAGTGGAAGAATGGACTGGCGGAATGGGCTACTTTGGTTTATCCTTTGGGCCGTTTTCCCAACGGCCCAAAGGCCACAACAGCGCGCCCTACAAGCGCCCCCGCGGGCGCCCCAACGGAGAGTCATGACGAACGCCAATCCGAACATCGCCGTTCAGTTGCTGGGCCAGTCCTTCTGGTACGACAACATCCAACGCAGCTTGATATCCAGCGGCGAACTCAAGCGCCTCATCGACGACTTTGGCGTGCTCGGCGTGACCTCCAACCCGTCCATCTTCGAGAAGGCGATCACCCAGAGCGCGGACTACGACGCGCAGATGATCGAGCTGGCGGCCGCGCCGATCGACACGAAAGGCGTCTATGAGCGGCTGGCGATCCAGGATATTCGCGGCGCTGCCGATCTGCTGCGCCCGGTGTTCGATCAGACGAACGGCCGCGACGGTTACATCAGCCTGGAAGTGTCGCCTGATCTCGCCCACGACATGCGTGGCACGCTGGATGAAGCCCGGCGTCTGTTCAAGACGGTTGAGCGGCCGAATCTGATGATCAAAGTGCCGGCGACCATGGAGTGCATCCCGGCCATCGAGCAGCTCATTGCCGAAGGCATCCACATCAACGTGACGCTGATCTTCTCGCTCGACGCATACGAGCGAGTGGCCCGGGCCTATCTGGCGGGGCTGACCCAGCGCGCAAAAAAGGGTCTGCCGCTCACGATTGCGTCGGTCGCATCGTTTTTCGTCAGCCGGGTCGACACATTGGTTGACAAGTTGCTGGACGAACGCATTGCCACAGCCGCGAACGCGAAGGGGATGGCCGGCCTGAAGGCGCTCAAGCATAAGGCCGCCATCGCCAACGCCAGACTGGCCTATGAAGTCTACGAGCGACTTTTCTCCGGGCCGGAGTGGCAGGCGCTTGAACGGCGCCACGCTCGCCCGCAGAGGGTATTGTTGGCCAGCACCAGCGCCAAGAACCCGGCACTGCCGGACACATACTACGCCGACGCGCTGATTGGCAAGGACACCGTGAATACGCTCCCGCCGGCCACCCTCAAGGCTTTTCGCGACCACGGCCGGGCAGCCTCGACTTTGAAGCACGACTTGAAGGGCGCCCGCGCCGTCGTGGCTGGATTGGAAGCGGCGGGGATCTCCATGCCAAGTGTGTGGCAACAGCTTCAGGATGAGGGTGTGCAGCTCTTCGCGGACGCCTTCCACGGCTTGTTGAGGGGGATCGAAGGTAAGCGCCGGGCGGTGCTGGCCCGCGGGACTTCGCAAAGCGTTGGGCCCGCCACGGGCTATATCGACGAACTGATCAAACTGAAGGCCGCGACGCGTGTGTGGAACCGCGACCCTGCGTTGTGGACGAGTGAGCCGGAGCACATCAAGGTGATTGCCAACCGGCTGGGCTGGCTGACCTCGATCGACCTCATGCAAACCGTGAGCGCTGATTTGATGGCGTTTGCGGAGGAGATCAAGGCAGCTGGCATCACCCATGCAGTGGTGCTGGGGATGGGCGGCAGCTCGCTCGCGCCAGAGATGTTCCGGGCCGTCTTTGGATCGGCGGCCGCGCAGGCGGGGTGGCCGATCACCCTGCATGTGCTCGACACGACAGATCCCGAAACGATCCGGGCTCTCGACGCGAAACTGGATCTGCGCCACACCCTCTTCATCGTCGCGAGCAAATCGGGCGGCACCCAGGAAGTCACCTCGTTCTATGAGTATTACCGCGCCCAGATGGACGCCCTGTTGCGCGACGATGCGGGCCATCATTTCGTGGCCATCACCGACGATGGCACCAGCCTGCAGTCGCTGGCGGTGGTGGAGAAATTCCGGCGCACCTTTATCAATCCGGGCGATATCGGCGGACGCTACTCAGCGCTGTCATATTTTGGATTGGTGCCGGCCGCGCTGGCCGGCGTCGATGTCGCGCTGCTGCTCAGACGCGCGGCTCAGATGGCGGAATGGTGCAAGCCCGACAGCGCGATCAACCCGGGCCTGTACCTGGGCGCGTTGCTCGGCGGGATGGGTCTGGCCGGGCGGGATAAGGTGGTGTTCCTGATCAACCCTGCGATAGAGGCGTTTGGCCTGTGGGTAGAGCAGTTGATCGCCGAAAGCACCGGCAAGCAGGGACGCGGCCTGGTGCCGGTCATCGATGATCTGATCAACCTGAAGAACGTCACGGAGTTGAGCAAGGACCGGCTGTATGTCAGCCTCCGATTGGGGGCCGATACCAGCCACGACCGTCTTGCGGCTCATGTCCGCCGGGGCGGTTTGCCGCTGATCAACCTGCGGCTTGAGGATGCATACGATCTGGGGGCGGAGATTTTCCGTTGGGAGTTCGCGACCGCGATCGCGGGCGTGGCCCTCGGTGTTGATCCGTTTGACGAGCCCAACGTCACCGAGAGCAAGACCAACACAAAGCGCCTGCTCGACGAATTCGAGATCGATGGCGTCTTCGCCAGCGAAGCGACCAGCCGGAGCGCGAACAGTCAGATCGGCAAGCACGCTCGCAGCGCGCGCGAGGGCGACTACATCGTCGTCCAGGCCTATGTGCCCTATGACGAAAAGACCGCCGATCTGCTGCTCAAGCTGCGCGCGGCGCTTGGGACGCGGACGAAGGCGCCTATCACAATCGGCTTTGGGCCGCGCTTTCTGCACAGCACCGGGCAACTGCACAAAGGCGGCCCGAATCGGGTGGTCGCGTACCAGTTGACCTATGATGTGGTCGACGACCTTCCAATTCCGGGCGAGCCGTATACCTTTGGCACGCTCATCCGGGCGCAGGCGCTGGGCGATTTTGAATCGCTGAAGACGCATGAGCGGCGGGTGGTTCGGATTCACCTGGGAAATGACGTGGCGGCCGGGTTGCGCAAAGCCATTCGAGCGTTGCGCGGCAATGCGCGCCCCGCCCGTCCGCCTGCGCCGCGAAAGGCAGCCGCAATGGAGACACCCGCCTGAGCGTCGGCGCCTTGCTGGGCACGACCCATAATCACAGCGCGACGGGCCGCCTGCGCGCTTCTCGACGACCGCGGCTAGGCACCGAGGCGTCACCCCAACGAGGTTGAGATGAAACTGGGAATCTACGGACTGGGCCGCATGGGCGCGAACATGGCTCGGCGCTGGCATCGCGAGGGCCATGAGATCGTGGTGTGCAATCGCAGCCCGGGGCCAGTTGACGAGCTCAAAGGCGAGGGCCTGGCCGGCGTGTATACGCTCGAGGCGCTGGTCGCGGCGCTTCCAGCGCCGCGGGCGATCTGGGTGATGGTGCCCGCGGGCGCGGCCACGGACAGCGCGATTGAGAAGCTGCTCGGGCTGATGCAGCCTGGCGACGCGATTATCGACAGCGGCAACTCGAACTGGAAGGACAGCAAGCGCCACTACGCGGAATGCAAGGCCAAGGGCATCGACTTCATGGATCAGGGCACCAGCGGCGGCATCTGGGGATTGGAGAACGGTTACTGCCTCATGATTGGCGGCGACGCGAGCACGTTTGCCCGCCTCGAACCCGCCTTTGCGGCGCTCGCCCCCGATGGCAAGCACTATCTGCGCTGCGGCGCGGCCGGGGCCGGGCACTTCACCAAAATGGTTCACAACGGGATCGAGTACGGCATGATGCAGGCCTACGCGGAAGGCTTCGAGATTCTGCAAAAAAGCGAATTCGGGATGAGCCTGCGCGATGTGTCGTGGGTGTGGGGCAAGGGCAGCGTCGTGCGCTCGTGGCTGCAGGAACTGGCGATCAAGGCCTTCGAAGAAGAGGGCAATGGACTCGACAATATCCGGGGTTACGTCGAGGATTCAGGCGAAGGGCGCTGGACGGTCCAGGCCGCCATTGATGAAGATGTCGCGGCGCCGGTGATCACGCTCTCGCTCTTTCAGCGTTTTCTGTCGCGGCAGCCCGAGTCGTTTTCAGCCAAGGTCAACGCGGCGCTGCGCAAGCAGTTTGGCGGCCACGCGGTCAAATCAACGAAGTAGGGGCGGATTCACGGACGGTCCCTGCCAGCCGGCAC
>JBDSIP010000157.1:0-2781 GCA_039917915.1 Thermoflexales bacterium | reverse complement strand
GTGAATCCAGCAAGATAGCTGGAGCGGATGAGCAAACCGAACACGCCGACCTGCAAGATCCTGAACTGGCCCGCCTGCAACGAAGCGCCTAAAGCGCTTTGCATTTAATCTGACGCATATCCTGCAGCTTTGAAGAAGTTCCAGCACTCTTCGGGATCAAAGAGGCCGCAGATGTCGCCGAGTGCCTGGATGAGGGTGTCGTAGGTTCGCGCGCCGATGCGGCGGAGATGTGCTTTCAGCTTTGAGAACGCCATCTCGATTGGATTGAGGTCGGGCGAATAAGCGGGCAGGAAAAGCATCCAGCACCCACCAGCTTTCAGGATCTCGGCTGCCTTCGGGCTCTTGTGGGTGGACAGGTTGTCGAGGATCACGACTGTGCCGGGCAACAGCGCCGGGGCAAGCTGGGTCTCGACGTAGATGTCGAAAGCCGCCCGGTCCATTGCGCCGCCGATGACCCAGGGTGCGATCAACGCCTCGCAGGTGAGCCCGGCGATGAATGTTTGCGTCTGCCAGCGGCCGAACGGCGCGACACCGAACAGACGTTCGCCAACGGCACTCCGGCCGCGCAGCCGGGTCATGTTCGCCTTCACCGATGTCTCGTCGATGAACACCAGCCGCTGTGCTCTTTCCCGCATGAAAGGCTGGCGGCGCACGGTCCAGTCATGTCGCGCCAGCCTGATATCCGCCCGCGCGCGTTCCTGCGCGATCAGGCCTTTTTTTATATGAGAACCCGGCTCTGATCAGCGCTCGGTGGATCGAAGATAGCTGCACCGACACGCCATGCGTCTCATCCAGCGCCCCCGACAATTCCTTTAGGGTGATGTCCGGCTCGGCCTTGACGATCTCGACCAGAAACGCAATGTGCGGCTTGAGCTTGCCCGTAGTTCCGGGCGCGCGGCCCTGACGCTTTGGGGTAACCGCGCCCCGATCGCGATACTCGGCCGCAAGCCTTACGGCCGTGCTCGCACTGACCCCGAACACCCGAGCCGCCGCCCGTCTTGAATGGCCAGCGGTGATGTAGCCTGAAATCCGTTCGCGAAGATCTGTCGAGTAGGGTTTGCCCATCCCTCACCTCCTGCCGGAAGTGAATCAGACAAATGATCAAATGGGAATCCCAAGCGATTCAGATCAAAGGCAAACCGCTTTAAGTGACGCTTGGTTGGCGTTGCAGGGTGCGGTAGATCGTCGGCCTGGAGACCGAGAAGACCTCGGCGAGGTCGCTGACCGAGTAATCGCCGGTGTCGTACATGCGGCGAAGTTCGCGAGACTGGCGATCGGAGAGCTTGGGCTTCTTGCCGCGCAGCTTGCCCTTGGCACGCGCCACGGCCATGCCCTCGCGGGTGCGCATCCGGATCATGTCGGACTCGAATTCGGCGAAGGTGGCGAGGATGTTGAAGAACATCTTCCCCATGGGATCGCTCGGGTCGTAGGTTGACGCGCCAAGGGCCAGCTTGACGTCGCGGGACAGCAGCTGATCGGCGATCTCACGGGCATCAGGAACCGATCGCGCCAGGCGGTCGAGTTTCGTGACAACCAGGATATCGCCGGCGCGGACGGCAGCGAGGGCCTGGTCGAGGCCCGGGCGATCCCGATTGCGCCCGGTCAGGCCATGGTCGGTGTAGATGCGCTCAGGGTCGACCCCGAGATCGATCAAGGCGTCACGCTGTGCCGTCAGGTCCTGTTTGTCGGTGGAACAGCGGGCGTATCCGATGCGGGCAGTTTTCATGGCTTGATTGTACGTTAAGGGTACCATCACTGCAATTTTTATCGTACCATTCTTTTGATACAGATGGGCCCGTGCTTTTCCGGGAGGCTCACGCACCATGCCCGACCGTCCGCAGGACGATCCCCTTACGGACAAGCTTGCCGCGCTGTCTGAGGCAGAACGCGACGCGGCGATGGCCCGGTTCCAGGCACTGCAACCCCATGTCCAGGATGGCGTCACCCTGACCGAAGCCGCGCGGATCGCGAATGTCCCGATCCGCACGATGCAAAGGTGGGCGGCAAGATTTCGTGACGACGGTCTCGCCGGCCTGGCGCGTCGACCGCGGGCGGATGCCGGGCATCGCCGACTTCCGGCCGATCTCGTCGAGGCGATCGAGGGCCTGGCACTTGGCAAGCCGCGTCTCTCTGCCGCCGCCATTCGCCGACGGCTCGGGGCACTCGTCAAAGCTCAGGGGTGGCCAACACCGTCCTATGCGGCCGTCCATGCGATTGCGCGGCAACTCGATCCGGGCCTTGTTACGCCGCGCAGCGCCTTGCCGTCGATGGCGATGACATCCCCCTGGCGCAACAGGGCGGCGACATCGGCCAGCACCCGCCCGAAGGCGGCATCGAGTGCCTTGGGATCGATCATCCGGAACACCGCGGAGAAAGTGTCGTGCGACGGGACGGCATGCTTCAACTTCAGGAAGTCTCTGAAAACGCTTTCCTTTGCACGACCGAAGGCGGCCATCTCGGCGCAAGACGTCGCGCCGCAGAGAACCGAAACGAACGCAATCACGAGAAGCTCGCCAAGGTCATGCCGGGTGTTCTCAGCGCGAGGATCGGGGATGTCGTCGAAGGCAGAGAGAAAAATGTGCATGATGGCGATAGGCTCCGTAGGAAGAACCTCTCATCCAGAATCCATGCCGACATCAACCACAAGGGGTCACGCTAAAACCGTCAAAGCCATATGCGATTCCCCTGCCCTATGCGGCGAGGCTTGACGGCTGCTTGAATTGCCAGGGCATCAGGTCTTCGATCCGGCCTTGCGGGTGGCCTTCCAGGATGGCGCAAAGC
>JBDSIP010000156.1:0-2683 GCA_039917915.1 Thermoflexales bacterium | reverse complement strand
AGTCGACCCGAGGGGCGCCGCCTACTTCAGCCGCAGACGGGCCGCCGCGGCATGCGCGCTCAGCCCCTCGGCTTCAGCCAGCTTGATTGCGACAGGCGCAAGGCCGCGGGCAGTGCCCTCATCCAGGGCAATGACATTCATCACCCGCATGAAGTCCATTACATTGCAGGGCGGGGTGAAGCGAGCCGTGCCGCCGGTGGGCATGACGTGGCTCGGGCCGGCGCAGTAATCGCCCAGCACCTCGTACGAGTGCTCGCCCATGAAAACACCGCCGGCATGGCGCACGCCGTCCAGCCACGCCCACGGCTCGCGCACCGAAAGGCACAGATGCTCGGGCGCAAATGCATCGCCGACCGCGACGGCCTCGGCCAGGCTGCCCGTGATCACCGCCCCGCTGCGATGGGCGAACGAATCGCGGATTTCAGTTGCGCTCGGCTCGGGCAGCGCGGCGACCTGCGACTCGATGGCCTGCCCGACTTTGGCCGCCAGCGCGCGGGAGGGCGTGACGAGGATGGCGGTCCCGGTTGTGTGTTCGGCCTGGGCCAGCAGGTCGGCAGCCACCCAGGCCGGGTTGGCGCCATCATCGGCGACGATGACGGTCTCGGTCGGGCCGGGCAGGGCGTCAATGCCGACCACGCCATAGACCTGCTTCTTGGCCAGCATGACAAAGGCATTGCCCGGGCCGAAAATCTTGTCGACCCGGTCGATGCTCTCGCTGCCATAGGCCATCGCCCCGATCGCGGCGACGCCGCCCAGACACAGCACCTCGGTTGCGCCGGCGAGGTCGGCGGCGACCTGGATCAGGGGGTGGGGCTGGCCGGTGCCGCGCATCGGCGGGGCGCACACTACGATCGCCTCCACGCCCGCCTGGCGGGCCGGGATGGCCGTCATGAGCAGGGTCGAGGCCAGCGGCGCGCTGCCCCCGGGGATGTAAATTCCGACCCGGTCGAGCGGTCGGATGACCTGGCCCAGCAAACCGCCCATTTCGGCGTTCATCCAGGATTGGGCGGGGATACGGGCGTGAAACTCGGCAATCCGCTCGGCGGCCTGTTCGAGGGCGGCCACAACCTCGGGGTCGATGGCGTCATAGGCCCCGGCCAGATCGAGGTCCTCCAGCGCAAAACGCTCGGGTGTCAGCTCAACGCCTTCGAGGCGGCGGGTCCACTCGATCAGGGCGGCGTCGCCCCGCTCGCGCACATCGCGCAGGATACGCCGCACGACTTCATCCGGAGCGAGGTCTTCGCCAAAGGTGGTCAGGGTGCGCGCCCGCATCGCGGCACTGACTGGGAACTCGTCAAGCGGTTTGCGGCGCAGCAACTCGGCGGCGTCGTCGCGGTCGAGGATTCGCAGGATCATGGGCGGGATTGTACGCGGCTCACGGAACCGAAAGCGATAACCATGGCGGAGCACGGGAGAAGCGCATTCGGCGAAAAACCATCCGCATTCTGCCGTAGAATATCGGCAGTATGAAACCCAGAGTGATCGTCGGCCTGGCCCTGATCTTTGGCGCGCTCGCCTCCATCGTCGTGTTTACCATCTCCGGCAACGCCAGCCTGGAAGTGAAGGTGGATGAACTTCTGCGCCAGCAGCGCAGCGGGATCGACCTTTCGCAGAAGGTCTTCAAACTGACCGGGAGCGTGGTCGGTGACAGCATCCGCTACGATGCCAAGACCCTGAACCTGCAGTTCGACATCGTGCAGGATCGCGAAACCTTGGCCACCAGTCAGGCAACCGCCTCGCGCGTCACTGTGTTCTATCGCGGCGCCCGCCCCGACACGCTGGCCCATGAGGCAAATGCCATCATCACCGGCAAGGTCGCCGGGGATGGCAAGTTCGCGGCTGGCAGTTCGCCTGACTCGCTCCTGCTGCAATGCCCGACCAAATACGAAGCCGCCGCCGAGGCCAGGCCTTGAGGCCCTACGATCAACTCATTGAATCTGGCGAAGTGACATGCTGACGGACGTTGGTTTTTTCGCGGTCATCTTCGCATTCGTCGTTCTGCTGTATGCCGCCGTCATTTCCGTGCTCGGGGCGCGGCGCAACGACGACCGCATGGTTCAAAGCGGACGCGCTGCGGCCTCGCTGGTTTTCCCGCTCATGCTTATCGGCGCGGCCGGGATCTGGGCGGCCCTGCTCAACAATGACTACGGCGTCAAATACGTTGCGTCGGTCTCTTCGCGCGCCACGCCGCTGTTCTTTCGGCTGACCGCCTTGTGGGGCTCACAGGATGGCTCGCTGCTGTTCTGGTGCCTGCTCATGTCCGTCTTTGTGTTCTTCGCCATGCGCCGGCCGTGGCGCGAAGACAAATCGCTGCTGCCGTATGTGACGGCGACGATGGCGCTGGTCCTGGCCTTCTTCATCGGCCTGACCCTGGTCTCGGCCAACCCGTTCGCCCGCTTCGATTTCCCGCCTCCGGATGGGCGTGGACTCAATCCGTTGCTTCGCCATCCGGGGATGATCATCCACCCGCCCGTGCTATATGCCGGCTTCACCGGCTTCATCGTGCCGTTTGCCTTTTGCATGGCCTCGCTGATCACCCGCCGCTCCGATGATCTGTGGTTGCGCTCCTCGCGGCGCTGGACGCTGGTGGGCTGGGTGTTCCTCACCTGCGGGCTGATCCTGGGCGGGCGCTGGGCCCACGACGTGCTGGGGTGGGGGGGCTATTGGGGCTGGGACCCGGTCG
>JBDSIP010000155.1:0-7706 GCA_039917915.1 Thermoflexales bacterium | reverse complement strand
CGAGCTATACCGCCGTGCCTACCAATAGCGTCTTTGGCCCGATGACGGGCGTCTATACCAACAATATGGACGCCGTCTTCGGCCCGGGAAATCACTATGAGGACCAGGTTGATGTGATCAGCCCGGGTCAGCCGGCCTGGCGCGATTCAAACGGCGCCGTGAACGGATTGACGGCGGTCTCGACAACGGTAACGGGCCAGAGCTTCAAGGTCGTCTTCGTTGCCTACCCGTTTGAGACCTTCGGCTCTGCGGCCGACAAGGCCGACTGGATGGGCCGGGCCACCGCGTTCGGCTGCCCGGCTACCGTGCATAAGGCGTATCTCCCGATCGTCTTCCGCGATCCGTCGATTCCAACGCCCACGCTGACGCCTACGCCGACGACGACAAACACGCCGACCCAGACGCCGACGGCGACCAATACGGCCACGCCTACGGCGACAGCGCCGGCGACGAACACGCCGACGGCGACGCCGACCGAATCGGGACCCACCGCAACGGCAACGGCGACGGGTACTTCGACGCCAACCCCAACTGTCACGGCGACGCCGTTGCCCACCCCTGAAGGCATCTGGGGATACGTCATGGTATCGAGTACCAAGACCTCAGGCATCTCGATCCAGTTGCGCAATTGCACGACGGGCTTTACGGGTTGCGTAACGCAGGCTACGAGTTTGACGGATGTCTATGGCCGCTACGTGTTCACGAACACGGCGCCGCTGGTGACCGGAAGGCTTTACTACGTGCGTTGGGTGGCGACGAGCGGCGCGCAGTGCTCAAATCGGCTGAATGCTTATCTCTCCTCGAGCATCTTCACGTATGCTTTGACTGGGACGGTCCTCCATCACGATGACTTTGATGTCGCGCCGTTTGCGCAGATCGATCCGGCGGCGAGCGCCGCTGTCGATCCGCCTACGGTATTCAACTGGCAGCAGCGCACCCTGGACCTGGGGCTCGTTCAGAATGATAACTTCACCCTGGACATCTTCGATCCGGCGGACGGCAGCCCGGACTATGAAACCTGGCCTCCCATGGGCAATGTGGGAACCTATACCATCGCCGTGAATGAACTGGATCCTGCGTTCGCGGGCCTCTCGGCCGGTTGGCGCAACTTCAGTTACTTCGCTATCGGCGATACCGCGATTGGATATACGTGCTATCGTCCAGTGACGTTTAATTCGGTGCTGGGCAACGATGGCTCAGCTCCGACTCGCCCGTCAACGGTGCATGCGATCCCGGCCGGGAAGCTCGCTGAAATCGCGGACACAACCATTCAGTACCAGGCTCCCTAGAACCACGAACAAAACCCAATCCTGAGGCGGTTTCACCCGGCATCGCCGAGGGATGTCGCCTCCAGAACGGGGCCTGTTCGGAGCGGTCCGTTTCAAAAGGGACACATCTGGCGAAACCAGGTGTGTCCCTTTCGGTGACAGGGCTCGTGAAACACAAGGGTGCGGCCGATTCGCCGTGCCCCTTGCGGTTTTCAAGTCGTATACTCACGCGAATGCTGAGATCGTTTCCGATCCTTGTCGCCTGCGCGGCGCTGCTTCTGTCTGCTTGCCAAAACGCGCCCCCGCCAACTTCGGCGCCGTCGATCCCGCCTGCGTCCGTCACGGCCGGCCCCACCTCGACTGGCGTTGCTCCTGTTGCGCCCACTGCCATGAAGGACGACATGCCCAAAGACCCGCCGCGCGCGTCGAGCCTGCAGGCTGAGCCCGCCGACAGCGAAGAGGCCGCGCCGGCTATCCTGGCGGTGCGCGCAAAGCTGATCGAAACCTTGAAGGCCAAGTCCGACGACATTGAAATCATCAAGGTGGAGAAAGTGCGTTGGCCGGAGGGCGTTCTTCCGATGGCTGCAGGCACTACGCCGCGGCCCAACACTTTCGTGCGCGGCTATCGCATGCTGTTTCTGGCCGCGAACATCCCGTACGAAGGCCGATCCGACCTGTTTGGCGGGCGAATTGTGATCGTAAAACTGCCTTGACTGACGGCCTGCCTCTGGTATACTTTGGCCGTTCACGGGGCAGTGGTTGCTGTCCCACTCAGTCGCCGACGTAGCTCAGCTGGTAGAGCACACGACTGAAAATCGTGGGGTCAACAGTTCAATCCTGTTCGTCGGCATGGCATGCGGGAGTAGCTCAGACTGGTAGAGCGATTCCTTGCCAAGGAATAGGTCGCGGGTTCAAGTCCCGTCTCCCGCTCTGAAGGCAAACGGGCGACTTTGGTCGCCTGTTTGCGTCTCGGGCCTGTAGCGCAGTTGGGAGCGCGCCTCAATCGCACTGAGGAGGTCAGGGGTTCAAATCCCCTCAGGTCCATTCTTCGATTCAGGTTTTGGAAACGCACTCCCCCCGGCGAAGCCGGGGGGAGTGCGTTTCCATTACCACATATCCTTCGAACCGGCCTGAAAGGCCACCGCCGGCTCGGGTTTGGCAGCCTTGCTTTGCGGGGCAAGCAGATTCAGCATTTTGCGGGTGTAGCCCATCAGTCGGCTTTGATCACGCGTGTTTGGACTGGGAATCAGGACGTGCCGGTCGCCGTCGATGACGATTTCGGCAGGCTCTTTTACCGCGCAATGATTGACCCCGCCCTTGCCGGTCAATGACTCCTGATACGCTCCGATCTGCGCCACGACGACGTATAGCTTCTCGTTAGGGCGGGGGACCGGCAGGCGCAGCCAGTCACGATTGACCGTGCTGGGCGGCCAAACATCCATTGAATCGCAGGTCACCCCGCGCAGCCACATCGGATACGCGCGTCGATTGGCGAGGTTCGCAGGGATGACGGGAAAGTCGTGGCCGAGCAATAGCCCGTCAATGCTTGATTCGATAAAGCTGCCATCGACGATGCCGAACAGGATGGGCGCGCCTCCAACCAGACCCTGGGCCTTGATCGCCAAGACCGGCAGGATATTAAAATTCGCCTCGGACGCGACCAGGCTGCCTGGTTCAAAGGCGATACGGGGCAGCGATGTGTCTCCGGCGCGTTCCGCTTCTTCCTGGATGGCCGTCATCATTGCCTGAAACGCGCCCACGTGATCATAGGCGTCGCCCAGGAGCGGCAATCCGCCCCCGACATTGAGCGTATCCAGCCCTGGACAGTCGCGCTTCAGCTCGAAAAAAAGGCTCGCCGAGAGGCGCACGCCGTCGACGATTTCCGGCAGGCTGGGGCTGGCTTCGGCCGCGCCGACCATGGCGTGGATTATGCGCGGGTGGAGCAAGGGATGGCCGGACAGGCGCTTGAGCGCCTTGCGGGCCTGGGTCACCGTGAGTCCAAATCCCGCATTGACCGAATCCAGACCAAAGCGATCCGCAGTCAGGCCAAAGGCCAAACGCACCCCGCACTGCATGGGCGCCGCGACCCGCCGCGAGAACCAATCCACCTCGTCGAGCGAGTCCAGGATCGGCACGACGTTCAGCCCGACCGCATGCGCGCGCAGAATCGCCGAGGCGTAATCCTCGATGTAGCGATCCAGCGGCGGCGCGCCGTCGTCGATCGTCACGCCTTTGCGCGGCTTGCGATCGTCCAGGCGTTCGGGCGGCAACTTAAAGCCGTTGCTGATGACGGTGAAGGCCTTGGGCAACAGCCCGGCCTTGAAGAGCAGCTCAAGGTGCATCAGGTCCTGGGCCGAGCTGGTCTCGCCCAACGCACCCGCTTGATATGCCGGCAAGACCACCCCCGCATGCATGCGGGCTTTTGCGGCGTAGTAGATGTCGGTCGGGGCGGGGTAATGGGTGTGCCGGCGCGCGGTGTCCAGCAGGGCCCGCAATTCGGTCACCCGGCGGCGCACCCAGCCCGCGTCGATGACCGAGAGCGGGGCGTCATAGCGCTCGACCCAGTCCAGGACGCGTTTATCGCCGTACAACAAATCGCCCCTTGCGTCGTAGTTGAACTGCTGCCACAGGCCGGGCAAGGGATAGTCCTCGCGGGCGGCCACTTCGGCCCGCACGATGTCACGATGGGGGGGAATGCATACCATTCGCCCCTTGCGCGGCACGGTAATGCGATGAACGGGTGCGGCAATCACGGAGCGAATGTTAACTCAGGACTGTTAAGCAGGAAGCGACATGCCCCGGCGCAGCAGGCGCATGTCGCTTTCTAACAACACCTGAAGAAGCGCCTTTAGCGCGTCTTCGATCGTAGAATCACGCCGCTGGCGTGCCCGACCACGCCAACGTCGCCGCCAGCGCGCGAATCGGTCATGTTCTGCTGCACCGCGCCGCGATACTGCTCGGGCACGCTGACCGCTTCAAGGCCATACTCGCGTTCGGCGATGTCGATCAGCACCCGGGCCGGCGATTCGCCCGCGCCGAGGCTGTAAACCCGCTTCTTGTATGCGGCGGCGATGAGCTTGGCGGTGCCCTCGTCCACATCGAAGCCGCAGATTTCGTGCAGAAAGTAATGGATGACATTCCAGCCGCTCAGCGGGCCGAGCAGGATCTCGGACTCGGTCACCCCGAACTGGTCAAGCGGATGAGCCTCATACGCGCTGGCGTCGTTCAACACGGCCTTGGCGTGCACCCCCGCAGTGTGGGTGCGGTTGGTCAGGCTGACCGGCTCCTTGCCGGGCACCAGCTTGCGCATCTTGTCGGCCATCATGACGTTGATGGGATACGACGCGCGCAGATGATAGCTCTCGAGCCGGTCGTATTCCTTGTCGATAAAGAGGTTGTAGAGCAGCCCGGTCATACTGGTGATCCCGCTCCGCTCGGCGATCCCCAGAATCGTCGTGTTCATGTAGCGCATCCCGGCCCGGGCCGCCTCGAGGGCATTGATGAGCGAGAAACCACGGTCGTCGTGAAAGTGGCCTTCGAGCTCGACATTGGGGTAGCGCGCGCGCAGGGCCCGCACGCGCGCGCCGACAACGCTTGGCGTTGCGACGCCGACGGTATCGGGCGTGCCAAAGCGATCGACCGAATCCGCCACCTCGTCATAGACCCGGAATAAATCGGCTTCGGACGTTCGAAAGGCGTCCTCGCCGCTGAAGCGCAAGACGAGATGGGGATGATTGCGCCGGACGTCCTCCAGCAGCCCGCGCGCGCTGGCGGCGATGGCGGCCAGGTCGCGGCCATGGTTGTGCGCCCGCGATTGCTCCGACGTGCCCATGTAGAAGTTCAGGCCGTCGAAGCCGGCTTTGACTGCAGCTTCAACATCCGCTGGATGAGTGCGCACATGGGCGAGCAGGAAGGTATAGCCCTTTTGGACCACGAGCTCGTCGCGCGCCTGGCGGATCACTTCGAAGTCGGCTGCTTCCTGCGGGCTGACGATGGGGGCGAACAGTTCGATGAACTTCACCCCATATTCGATCAGCGCCCGGGCGACCTCGACCTTGTCGTCCGTGGTGAAGAAGTACTTGAAGTGATCGTGGAGAAGCGGCGACTGGGTGCCATCCCGCAGCGTGGTGTCGATGATCTCGAGCCCGCGCGGGCGGTAGTTGCGGAAGGAAAAAGGAACTGTCATGGCGGGCTAGGCAAGCAGTGCCGAGAGCGTGCGCTCAAGCACGCGCACACCGCGCTCAAATTCGGCGATCTCGACGTGCTCGACCGGGGTGTGGTCCAGCGCTGAATCGCCCGGCCCATACGCGACGGTCGGGCACTTCCAGTAGGGGGCCACCACATTCCAGTCCGACGTGCCTGTCTTGTTGTAGAAAATCGGGCGGACCTTCTCCTCGCGGATGGCGTCGATGAACGCCCGGGCGAGGGGCGAGGTCCGGTCTGATTTGACCGCGGGTTCGTTGCCCCGGAAGGAGATTGTCGAGAGAACCTTGTCCAGCGAACTGGCCGCCTTCAGAACTTCAAACTCGTCCAGGATCCTCTTCTGCATCTGGCTGGGCGTGATCTCGAGCGGCAGCCGGAAGCCGATGAACACGTCGCACCATTCGCGCATGCCGTCGTCGCCCGAGCGGATATCGCGCAGCTTGGGCAACAGCAGGTCGAATGCTTTTTGCTTCTCGCCGTTGTACAGTTCGGCAAAAGAGCGCAGACTGTTCCATAGTTTCACAGCGTACTCGCTCGGGTTTGGGCCCGGGCGGGCGGTGTGCTGGGAGGCTTGCTCCATGTGGGCCTCCATCAACAGGCGGCCCTTGTAACCGGTGGTCACGCCCTCGCTGCCGCTCGGCTCGCCGATGATGAGCATCTCAGGCGAATACTGGGTGATGACAAAACGCGCGCCCTTGGCGTAGGCGCTCTCTTCACCGGTTGCGCCGATGACCACAAGCTGCCAGCCGTCCGGAACCGGCGGCAGACCGCGGGCCCGGCGATCAGCCGCCCAGCGGCTGGCGGCAGTGATGAAGGCGCACAACGGCCCCTTGGCGTCGACGGTCCCGCGCCCATACAGCTTGCCGTCCTCGATTCGGACGGGCACATCGCCCGGGACGGTGTCTATGTGACCGAGAAAGACAAGCTGGCGCGGGCCGTTGCCAAGAATCCCGATGCAGTTGTCGGCATCGTCGACAAAGGCCCGCTCAAAGCCCAGGGCCGCCATCTGGCGGCTCAGAAAAACGGCGACTTCGCGCTCTTCGCCGCTTACAGAGCGGATGCGCACGCACTGTTCCAGCAGGCTGATCATGACGGATTGGCCAGCACGCGCGCGGTCGCTTCGACCACCTGGTCAATCTGCTCGCGGGTGATGATGGCGGGCGGCAAAAAGCGCAGCACGTTCAAGCCGGCCGGAAGGGCAAGCACACCCTCGGCCTGTAGAGCCTTCAGAAATGGCGCAACCCGGGTGCGCAATTCGACCCCGATCAGCAAGCCGCGGCCGCGAACTTCCTTGATGACAGGCGCGTTGATCTCCTCGAGCCGCTCCATGAAGTAGGCGCCCTTCTCGGCCGCCTGGGAGGGCAGGTCAAGCCGGATCATCTCCTTTAGCGAGGCGAGCCCGGCCGCGCAGGCCAGGGGATTGCCGCCAAAGGTACTGCCATGCGTGCCCGGGGCAAGGTTCTTTACGGCGTCGCCGATCCCGACCGCGCCCATCGGCACGCCGCCGCCGATGGCTTTGCCCATTGGCATGAGATCAGGCGACACGCCCGAGCGCATGCAAGCGAACCACGCGCCGGTCCGGGCGAACCCGGTTTGGACTTCGTCGATGATGAGCAGGGCGCCGCGTTCGCGGCACAGCGCGCGCGCGCCGCGCAGGTACTCGTCGTCGGCCGGATGCACCCCGCCTTCACCTTGCACCGCTTCGAGAATGACGGCGGCGGTCTGATCGTTCACCGCATTTGCCAGAGCTTCCAGGTTGTTGAACGCGACGTGGCTGAAACCAGCCAGGAGCGGCTGAAAGGGCTCTCGATACTTCGGCTCGAAGGTCGCGGAGAGCGCGCCCATGGTCCTGCCATGAAAGCCGCGCACGGTCGAGACCACGTTTTTGCGGCCGGTGCTCAGGCGGGCAAATTTCAGGGCGGTCTCATTCGCCTCGGCGCCCGAGTTGCATAGAAAAAAGCGATTCAGACCGACGGGCACGACGGTGCCGAGCAGCTCGAGGAATTCGGCCCTGACGTCGTTGTAGAAAATCTCAGGACAAGACATCAGCGTCTGGGCCTGTTCATAGATCGCCCGGGCAACGGCCTCATTGGCGTGGCCCAGCGTACTGACACCCTGGCCGGAGACGCAGTCAATGTAGGTGCGGCCCTGTTTGTCCCACAGCGTGGCGTCCTTTCCGCGCGCGATGATAATATCGCGTTTCGCGTAGACGCCGGAGGCGAGGCGTGACTCACT
>JBDSIP010000154.1:0-2559 GCA_039917915.1 Thermoflexales bacterium | reverse complement strand
GGCCGCGGCAGTCATGGTGTCGCCGCAGCCGCCCCAGGTGACGACGCGCCAGTAGTGCAGGGTTCCCGGGGCCAGCGTGACGGCGGGTACATGGCTCGAGCCCGGGAGGGTCGCGCTGTAAAGGATCGGCGCGAATGCGGGATTGGTCGCGATCTCAAGCGTGGAGGTTGAGCCGATCGGCGCCGACCAGGTGAACTGCGGCTGCAGCGGCGCGAACACGACGCCCGGGGCCGGCGACACCAGGGCGGCGGGCGCGGTGAGCGGCGCGGCGATCGCGAGCATCAGCGGCTTGGCATCCGCGAGGGGACCGGCCGCGCTGCCGGAAACGGTCAGCGCGGTGGCGACCGGGGTGGCTCCGCTGGCCGTCAGGCTCAGCGTGCTGCCCGACCCGGCATTGACGGTCGGCGGCGTGAAGACGGCGCTGACATTGGCGGGCAGCCCGCTCAGCGAGAGCGACACCGGGCCGGTGAAGCCGCCCACGCTCTGCACCTGCACGCCGACATTAACCGAGCCGGGATCGCAGATGGAGACGCCCGGCGCGGCCGGCTGCAGCCGGATGCCGGGCTGTACCGGGACTGAAGTCGCCCGCACGACAAACAGCCCTTTCTCAATGTCGCTGATCAGGATGCTGCCGCTCGCGAGGAAGGGATAGACGTTCCAGGCGGAGTTGAAGTTGGCGGAATTGCTGGGCGGATAGGTGTCGAAGGAAGCGACCTCGGAGAGAATCCCGCTGTTAACCTGTGCGAGGCTGAGTATGCGCAACCCGGCGCGGTAGTTGGCCTGGTACAGGTGAGAGTTGACGACATACATGTTGTGGTCGATCGCTGTGTTCGGACCGTCAAACACGCCGGAAAGCACCGGGGCGTTGAGATCGCTGATGTTGAAGATCCGCGTGCGGGTGTTGTGGCCCACGTTCTGCTCGTCCAGCTCGTCGTTGATGAGGAAGCGGGTCTGATCATCGGTCAGCCAGCCCTGATGGGTGTAGCCCGCGCCGGGGTAGGTCGTGCGCGAGAGCTGCACCGGCGCGGCCTTGTTGGTGACATCGACGATGGTGACGGAATCGGTGTCGGAGGCGAAACAGATCTCGCGGCCGTAGTAGGCGGCATCGGGCCCCTGGTAGATGACGCACTGCAGGTCGTGCACGTAGCCGTCGGAGGAAAAACAGCCCGCTGAGGCGGGCGCGAGCGGATTGGCCATGTTGATGAAATGAATGCCGGCACCGCAGATGCTCGTGCCGACCGCGTAGGCGTAGCCGGTGGTCGGGTTGGCGGCGACGTTGTGGCCGTTGCTGAAGCCGGGGTAGTGCGCGCTTTCGGTGAAGGTGACGGGCGGGGAGACGACGGTGCGCAGCCGGGTCAGGTCGAAAATCTGCATGCCGTGGCCCGAAGCCTCACTGACGATGAGGGCGTAGTTGCCGAGGGTCTTGAGTTCGCGCCAGCTCGAGTTGACGGTATGGGTCGGCAGTTTGCCGAGGTACACCGGGTTGATCGGATCAGTCACGTCGACAAAGGCGGTGCCATTGCTGAGCCCCATCAGTGCATACTCTTTCCCGGTGGCCGGGTCAGTCCAGCCCCAGTTGCCGCTGCCCGTGCCGCCGCCCATGTTCGCGAGCGGCAGGAGCGACAGCAGATCGACCTTGTTGCAGGGATAACCGGCGGCCAATCCGCCGACGCACGGGGTGAAGGCCTGGGGCTGCAGCGGAATGGGCTCGGTGCTGAATTTGGCCCCCGGCGCGGCTTCCCGCGCGTCGCTCCCGGAATGCCCCATCGGCTCGGGGCCGCGCGATGCGAAAGAGACGTCCTGAGCGGAAAGGCCCAGGGCGAGGCAACTGCTGATCAAAGCAAAAAAAAGCGGGCGCATGGCAACTCCTGAAGGGCGATATTTGCGAGGGGGGCGGGATCCGGTCGGCGACACGGGTATTGCTAGTTTAAACCCTGAATACTGTTCCCGACCGGTAAATTTTTATGCTGAAACGTGCAGCGTAGCGGCCAGGAATTGTGCCGGGTCGGCTAAATTCATTCACAAATGCGTTTCATGGGCCGTCCAGTTCTGAGCGTGATGATCGGCGCGCCATCCTAAAACAACTTAGAGGAAACGGCGATGATTGAAGTGGGCTGGCATCTCGGCCGTGGCAAGGGTTGCGCTACCGAAGCGGCGCGGGCCTGCCTCGATTATGGCTTTCCATCCCTGCACCTCGATCGCATCGTCGCCGTCGTTCATCCCGACAATCCCGCGTCACGGCGCGTGACCGAACGGCTGGGCATGAAGCCCGAGGGGCGCATCCGCGTCTACAATTTCGACTTGGACCTGTTCGCGCTGAACGCTCCAGCCGCGTGAATGACGCGATGATGGCTCAGCCATCCTGGCCGGCGCTTTTTCCTCACCGCCTGATGAGACGCCACACACTCACAATTAGAATCGATGTTTGCCCAGTGGGCGAGCCGTCTTATAACCCTGTCGCCTGTCGCCGTCAATAGGGAGAAATGACTATTTTCATTGGGAAGCGAAGCCGCCGCCCCCTTGTTTTCCCTATGGAAGCTGCTATGCTTCCCAACGTAA
>JBDSIP010000153.1:0-11745 GCA_039917915.1 Thermoflexales bacterium | reverse complement strand
GACCTGGTCTTCATCGACGCCGACAAGCCCAGCAATCTGGACTACCTGACCTGGGCGCTGGCGCTCACCCGGCCAGGCAGTCTCATCGTCGTCGACAACGTGGTGCGCAATGGCGAGGTTACCAATCCGGCAAGCGCGGATGCCAGCGTGCGGGGGGTGCGGCGGATGATCGACGCCATTGCCCGCGACCCGGCGATTCGGGATCGGGTCGATGCGACGGCGATCCAGACGGTGGGTGTCAAGGGCTACGACGGATTGGCCATTCTGCGGGTGCTTTAGCGAAAACTAAGAGTCGGAAGCGATCTCCCCCGCCCCGGCCGACGCCGGGGCGGGAGAGATCGCTTCCGGAAAACCCTTCGCAGGACTCATCTCATCATGACAAACTCACGCAACTTCGGGGCCGCCGCCGGCGACTACGCCAGCCATCGGGCTGGCTTTCCTGATTCGCTCTTCGAGCGGCTGGCCGCGCTGGGGATTGGCGCAAACGGCGAGCGGGTCGCCGATGTCGGCGCCGGCACGGGCACGCTGGGCCGCGGCTTTGCCCGGCGCGGCTGTCGGGTGACAGCCATAGACCCCGATGCGCGCATGCTGGAGCAGGGGCGCCTGCTGAACGCAGGGGCCGGCGTCGTCATCGACGACAAAGTTGGTTCGGCGGAGGCGCTTCCGTTTGACGATGGCGCGTTGGACATCGTGGCGGCAGGGCAGTCCTGGCACTGGTTTGACGCGCCTGCCGCCGCGCGCGAGTTTGCCCGGGTGACCCGCCCGGGCGGATATGTACTCATCGCCCACTTCGACTGGTTGCCTCTGCCGGGCACCGCCGTCGATGCGACCGAAGCCCTCATCGCCGCCCATAACCCGGCCTGGCGCATGGGCGGTGGCAACGGCATTCACGTCGCGAGCCTGCCGCACCTGACGGCGGCCGGGTTTGGCCCATTTGAGATGTTCGCCTATGACCTTGTCGTGCCCTACACTCCCGGGGCCTGGCGTGGGCGGATTCGGGCCAGCGTGGGGGTAGGCGCAAGCCTGTCCGCCGAGGACGTGCGGGCATTCGACGCTGCGCTCGAGCGTTTACTCGCCGAGCGTTTCCCCAATCCGATCCTGGCCATCCCGCATCGCGTCTTTGCCCTTGTCGGTGTCCGCCAGGTGCGATAGGCGCCGGCAAAGGCGGGGCCTATCGCTTCTGGCGCTTTCTCCTACAATCACGTTCAGGGTCATCGCCGCGGAGTTGCATCATTACGAAATACTGCGGCGTATTTCTGCCGCGCGCCGGTAACGCGGGGCAGTGTTACAAGGGGAATCATGGTCGACTTAACGCTATCCACGTTGACTGTTGTAAAACGGGCCGACCTCGTCGGGCGCGACGAGCCGCTCTTGTGGACGATGTTCATTGTCCTCAGTGTCGAGACGATTGGCAGCCGACAATTTGTGGTCCGGACTGATCCGGTGAAGGGCCGCTTGGCGAAGGCCGGCAAAGGCGACACGGTCGCCATCCCGGCCTCCATCGGCAAATTTCACAGTGACGCCACAATCGGAATGGTCGGGGTGGTGACGGTCGCCTTCGACAACGACCTGCGCACAAACGCCCAGATCACGGCGGGATATGGTGCAGGCGCGACTGCCCTGAATCAAGCCATCATCGACCACTTTCCGGCCTATGGCTTTGCTGACGTTGGGGCGGCCGAGAAGGCCGATATCCAGGCAAAGGTGCGCGATGCGGTCAAGGCTGCGTTTCTTGACCAGGGCATCTTCATCGCGGTATTCGGCGGCAAGCCCCTCGGCGGCGACTCCTTCACCAGCGTGCTGACCGGCGCGTCGTTGAACCTGAACCGCACCCTGACGATGAAGGCCAAGAACGATCGGGCGATTTACTCGGTGGCGGCAAAGCTTCAATTCCAGAAGTAGCGATCGTCACTTACGGGGGAGCAGGTGAACCGCACGTCGAAGTTGCGGCTCAGTCCCGCCCGCTTCTTTGACGCCAACCCTAAGGGTTGACCGGTTTAAAGATCTGAATCATCAACATGCCACTCGAAATCGAGCGCAAATTCCTGGTCCAGGGCGATGCCTGGCGCCGCGACGCGGACGGCCGCCCAGTCCCTGCCGCGCTCATCCGCCAGGGCTATCTGTTCTTCGACGGCCTGCGCAACGCGCGGGTGCGGCTGAGCCGCGGCGAGGGCCATTCGACGAGCTCGGTGACCGGAGACCTGGCCTTTCTCACGGTCAAGGGAATGCGCACCGGGATCGAACGCTTCGAATTCGAATATGCCATCCCTCTCGCCGACGCCGAGCTAATGCTCGACCGTTTGTGCAATCCGCCGCTCATCGAGAAGACCCGCCATTTCATCGTCCACGACAGGCTGACATGGGTAGTCGACGAGTTTGCCGGCGCGAATGCGGGGCTGATCATGGCCGAACTCGAACTGCAGAGCCCTGACCAGGCCTTCGTGCTGCCGGAGTGGGTGCTGCGCGAGGTCACCGATGACGGCCGCTACTACAACACCTATCTAGCGGCGCACCCGTACGGGGATTGGCCGCCAAGCGATTAAGCCGTTAGCAGTTAGCCTTTAGCCTTTAGCCTTTAGCTACTGCGTAGTTGCTAACAGCCATTAGCTAACGGCTAACGGTTAACGGCTAATAGCTAATAGCTCACGGATAGTATCCCAGCGCATCCGCCATCCGGCCCAGCCCTTCCTGGATCTTATCCATACCCAGGGCATAGCTCATCCGCGCGCAGCCGGGCGCGCCAAACGCCTCGCCGTGGATGATGCCGACTTTGACCTTGTCCAGCAGATAAGCGGCGATCTCGGCCGTGTTGTTGAAGGGGCCGCCATATTTGAGCTTCTTGCCATACAGGCCCGTCAGGTCGGGAAACACGTAAAACGCGCCGGGCGGTGTCAGGCAGGTCACCCCGGGGATCTCGCACAACGCGTCGACGATCCAGTTGCGCCGCTCGCGGAAAGCAGCGACCATCTTGGCGATCTCGGCGTCCAGGTTTGTCGTGTAAGCCTTGAGCGCGGCGTGCTGCGAGATCGAAGACGGATGGGTGGTGCTGTGCCCCTGCACCTTGACCATCGCCTTGATATAGGCCTCCGGCCCGGCGGCGAACCCGATCCGCCAGCCCGTCATCGCCACGCTCTTGCTCAAACCGTTGACAACGATGGTCCTATCGGCCAGATCCGGCGCGACCACCAGCCAGCGAGCGTACTCGCCCTCGTAGACGATCCGGTCGTAGAGTTCGTCCGTCAGAATCAGGGCGTCATTGCCGCGCAGCCACTCTGCGATCGCCTCGAGTTCGGCCTTGGTGTACATCATCCCGGTTGGGTTGGAGGGCGAGACCAGGACGAACATCCGGGTCCTGGGGGTCGTGTGGGCGCGCAGCACCTCAGGGGTGACCTTGAAGTTGTCTTTGACCGTGGTCGGGATGATGACTGGAACGCCGTCTGCCAGGCGGACCATTTCAGGGTAGCTCACCCAGTACGGGGCGGGGATGATGACCTCGTCGCCCGCCTCGACCAGAGCCTGCATGGCGAGGTAAATCGCTTCCTTGCCGCCATTGGTGATGGTGATCTGGGTATTCTTGTAATCCAGACCGGTGTCAGCCTTCATCCGCGCGGCGATCGCCTTGTGCAGGGCCACCGTCCCGCCGGCCGGGGTGTATTTGGTCAGGTTGGTGTCAATGGCCTCGTGGCCATTGAGCTTGATCGCATCCGGCGTGGGGAAATCGGGCTCCCCCGCGCCGAAGGAAATGACCGGCTCGCCGGCCGCGCGCATCTCGCCGATGCGGGCCTCGAGAGCCATGCTGGCCGAGGGTTGGGCGGCCATGACGCGCCGGGTGATGCGCTGTTTCGCGCTTACTTTGGGTTGGGCACTCATATTTTGGGATTCTACCTTGCAGGCCATTCGGGCAGCTCATGCCCGCGGGCGGTCACGGGCTCGACGCCCACGATCTGGCCGGCGCTGACCATCAGCGCGGCGTCGAACATGTTGATCGTCGGGCAGACATGCTTTGGCACCCAGTAGACGGTTGAGCCCAACGGCGGGAGGTTGGATGCGTCCACCGGCAGGTGCTCCTCGCTCGGCGCTGCGGGCTGGTCATCGGGCCGGCCGATCGGGTAGCCCGTCGGCACGCCAGCGTCGGCTGCCAGAGACTTGTGGCCCGCGTCGCAGGTGTAGCGCTGGGGGGTGGGGTGACTGATCACGCTCGACACGACAAGGGCGGCCGGCCGGTAGCCATATTCGCCCAGCAGCGCGTCGTAGCAGTTGGTGTCGAAATAGATGATGGTCCCCGGCGACAGGCGATGGACGAAATCGCCACCGGCGGCAAAGGGCGCATAGCTGGCCGCGCACGGGAAAGCCGGCGTGCCAGAAGTAATGAGCTCTCCGACCAGCAGCCCGGACTTTACAAAGGCGTGGGCGATCCGCATCAACACGTCGTAACCGGCATGGGCGAGGCGGGTGCGCTCGGGCATGCCATATCTGGCAAGATGGCCATCGTAGTAATGCAACCCGCGGAGTTCGATGCCCTGATCGACGGCCGCCCGGCCAATGGCGATCGCGTCATCGAGGCGGGCTTGCTCGAGCCCGGTCCGGTTCATTCCGGGGTTGATGTCGAGGAATACCCCGACCCTGCTCCCGGCGTACGGCGCGAGTTGCTCCTTCGCCTCGACCAGGGTCGAGATGCGCGCCTGGGGATACGTGTCCGCCAGCGCGCGCAGCCGCCGCGCCCCTGCGCCGACCAGCGAAAAGGCCAGACACACATCTTCGGCGCCAACGTCCATCAGCGTCGTCAGCTCGAGGCTGGTCGCGCATTTGAACTGGCGCACCCCGCGCGCGACATACTGGGCCATCACCGCCTCCAGCTTCGCGGTTTTTACGTGCGGGCGGAATCGATTGACGTCGCCGCCGACCAGGCGCAGGGTGGCGCTGATGTTGTTGTCGACATATTCGGGGTAAATCGCCAGCGCGGGTGTCATCACGTGTTCGATGCCGTCGATGCGGTAGTCGTCAAGCGAAAGCTGGCGCAGCGGATAGGTCGGGTGGGTCATTTTGGCTCCTCGGTCCATTCGCAAATCTGAATTGATGACGGATCACCGCCGATTTCATCAAACAACACAAGCACGTTTTGGCCATCCTTCAGCCAATCGGCCGGCAAGTGGTAGTAGCGCTGGGTGAGCGCGCCGCGCTCGCTGTCCTTGACCGCGCCGCCACCAGACAGATAGAACCGGCTGGGTGTGTCACCCCGGGCCGACCAGAAGCGCCCGATGCATCTGCCGTTCAGCCAGGCCAGGCCCTTGCCCATCCCGGCCAGGTCTGCGGCGAGCGCATGCGTGCCCGGCGGCCGATCGAAGGCCATTCGCCACCAGCGCAGCGGCGCACGGGTGTCCGCCGCGACGGGCGCGGGCCAGGCTTCCGCCGCATCGGCCGTTTGGGTTTCGCCCATGAGCCCGGGCCGCAGCGACCAGTTGCCGATCAGCGGCCGGTCGTTCCAGGTCACACCGCCCCAGATGCCCTTGCGTTCTTCGACCATGTTCTTGTGGCCGATCATCCAGTCTCCCTTGATCAGCCCGATGGCGCAGGCCAGCAGGTCAAGCCGCCGTTCCCCGGGTGCGAGGGTGAGCGAGAACCGCTGCCCGGTCGCATCCGAGTCCAGATCGCCGCGGTCTTCTTCGAGCGGCAACGCAGTTGTCGCCCGCAGCGCGCCGTCGACAAAAACGTGCACAATGTCGGCGGCATGGGCGAGGGTCAGGGTGCCCTGCGCGCCGGCGCCCTTCTCCACGTGCAAAACGGTCGAATACCAGCAATAGTCAGTTTTGTCGCGGGTGAGCGACAGTTGCTCGATCGGCGAGTCCACTTTGCGGGCGGGCCGGGTTGCGCCCAGCATCTCGCTCGGCAGGGGTTCCGCCCAGGCGCCGGTCGCCACGGGCGTCGCAGCCGGGCGCATGTGGCGCTTGATGCGGTCGCGGGGTTGCAGTTCGGCGGTTGAGAACGCGATCCGATTGCCCGTCATGAGCAGGGCGCTCCTGCCCGGAAGCGTGCGGGCCGCGCCGCCCAGGGTGATGATGCGCGCATCCAGCGCGTCGTTACAGATGAAGGTCAGCGCGCCATCGGCATCGGCATAGTCAAAGGCGAGCACCCCATCGGCCAGCGAACGGGGCGCCGGCCGGGGCGAGCGGAGCAGCAGCGGCCAGTAGGGTTTCAACGCGCGATGCAGGGCGGCCAGGTGGCGGGCTTTGCTCGTGGGCAGGCCGTATTCGTCCAGCGGCGCGTCGTAGTCATAGCTGGTCGTTTGCAGATACATGGCCTCGCGGCCAAAGTTTGTGCCGCCATGCCACATGTAGTAGTTTATGCCGGTGCCGCCATCGGCGATGAAGCGCGCCGCCGCGTAGGCTTCGTCTTCCGCGGCTCGGACGTGATGGGGATAGCCCCACAGGTCGTACCAGCCCGTCCAATTCTCGGTCCACAAGAGCGGCTGTTCCGGGTGCTTTTCGACGTGCTGGCTGATGCGTTCATGGCCATAGAACGCGTTGATCGTCTCGATTGCGCCGGGCATCCCGCCGAAGCACATCACCCACGGAATCTCGAGCTCCATCGTTTGGCCGAGATCGATCGACCATTGCAGATAGCGCTGCCCGGCATCCCCGTAGTTCTCCGAGACCAACGCATATTCGTTTTCGATCTGGGCCAGGATGATCGGTCCGCCGTTCCCGGCCAGGTACGGCGTGACGCGCTCGCCGATGTGACGCACCCAGCGCGCCATCTCTTTCATGAACGGCTCATTCCAGGTCCGTGTCTGCATTCCGGTCACGTCGCGCAGCCACACGGGCAGGCCGCCGTAGTTGGTCTCGGCGCAGACATACGGTCCGATGCGCAGAATGATATCGAGGTTCTCGCGGGCGGCCGCTTCAATAAAACGATCCAGGTCGAGACGTCCCGAGAAGTCAAAGCGCCCGCGTTCGCGTTCGTGCAGGCCCCAGAAAACATACGTTTCGATCGCGTTCAGACCGAGATCACGGCTGCGCTTCATCAAATCCGGCCACATGCCGGGGGTGCTGCGGGGATAGTGTATGGCGCCGCTGAGGATTGGCACGCGCGCGCCATTTATTGTCAGGGAGCGGGCGTCGTAGGAGATGCTTCGGACATTGTTCATGATTGGAGGCCTGCGGCGCTCTTCCGGCCGCCCTTGGGTCACGGCGGGTCGTCGCCCAGGGCAAAGCGCTCGCGCAGAAAGTCGAGGGCCGGCGGGTCGATCGTGGCCCGCGCCAGATCGATCCGCTCTTCAAGATTCTCGGTCCCGGTCAGCAAGCGCAGCGCGGCGCTCGTCTCGGCATCGAGCTGGCCGTCGATGTCGCCCAGGTAGACGCCCGCCTGGCGGGCCATGGCCTGCAGTTCGCGCAGCACTTCCTCGTCCAACGGTAGTTTGTCAGCCTCGGGCGTCGATCCGAAGTAAAGCGCATGGAGCGCCATCAGGCGCCCCAGCTCGGCCACCGGAGTCGGATGGTCGTCTACCCGCAAGTCGAGGACAACATCGTTGAAGCCGCCGTAGCCGCCGCCGGCCCGAACGACCTTGAGCGCGGCACCCTGGCGCCCGCGCCGATCGCCGCCCGCGCCGTCGCCGGCGGCGAGGGCCGCATACAGGCGCTGCCCAAGCTCGCCGGTCTCGGACTCAAAGGCGCGGCCCATGGCTTCCACGACCTCCGGCCCAGACAGGATATTGCCCTGGGCGGCAAAGCCCGGGCCGGTGATTCCGCCTGCCCATTCCATACAGGCCAGGCCCGTAAAGGTGGCGGCAACGCCGCGCGCGTCCACGATGCCGACCTGGCGCTCGTCGCGTCCGTTGTCGGCGTCGGTCAGCGCCTGCAGCGCATCGGCGGCGCTCATTCCCCCCGTCAGCAGGGCCAGGCCTTCCGATCCGTAGGCCAGATTGGCCAGGGCCTGGGTGGCGATCGCGCCCGCCCCGGCGCGGGCAAAGGGCACGTATGCGCCAACGGCCAGAAATCGGCTGGCCACGCCAACGCCCCACTCATGCTTGTCGGCGTCAAAGCCGACGATCGAAAATGTCGCGATTCGCATGGGGAAATTGTAGCCGTAGCGAACGGAATCGGACTGGCTACAATCTCCCCATGCGATTCGACCTCCTCATCAAGAACGGGCGCCTGATCGACCCCGCCTCCGGCCGGGATGGCCACTTTGATGTCGCCGTTTATCGCGGCCGCATTGCCGCTGTGGAGGCCTCGATCCCCGAGAGCGCCGCAGCGGTGGTGGTGGACGCGGGCGGTTTGCTTGTTGTGCCAGGTCTGGTTGACCTGCACACCCACGTCTATCACGGCGCCACCTACTGGGGGATTGAGCCAGACCCGGTGGCCGCCCGCACCGGCGTTACCACCTGGTTGGATGTGGGCTCGGCCGGGGCGTGGAACATCATTGGGTTGCGGGATTTCGTTGTTCGGAAATCTCAGGCGCGGATCTATGCGTATTTGAATATCTCGGGGATCGGGCTGACCGCGCCGACATGGGAATCAGCCAATCTCGGCTATCTTGATGTGCCCCTGGCGACAAAACTGGCCGACGGCAATCGTGATTTCGTCATCGGGATCAAGGCCCGGATCGACGTGAACACCGTTGGCCAAAATGGGGTGGAGCCGCTCCGCCGAGCGCGGCGCGTCGCTGACGACGTCGGGATGCCGTTGATGATCCACATTGCCAAGGGTCCGCCGGCGATCGAAGAGGTGCTGCCCTTCCTCAAGCCGGGCGACATTCTCACCCACTGCTGCACCGGCAATGACATGCGCCTGATAGATGCCGAGGGGCGGCCGCTCGAGGCGGCCCGGCGCGCCCAGGACGCCGGCGTGATCATGGACATCGGCCACGGCGCGGGCTCATTTGACTTCACGGTGGCTGAGGCCATGCTCAGCCACGGCATGCGCCCGGACGTGATCTCGTCGGACATCCACCAACTCAGCGTGCGCGGGCCGATGTTCGACCTGCCGACCACCTTGAGCAAGTTCCTCACCTTGGGGATGGGGCTGCCCGAGGTGATCGCGGCCGCGACCTCGCGCCCGGCTGCGGCCATGGGCCTGGCCGGACAGGTCGGGTCGCTGGCAATTGGGGCGAATGCCGACATCGCGCTGTTCAGGATCGAGCACGGCAATTTCAACTTCGATGATGTGTTCTCACACACCCGGACCGGTGCGCAGCGCCTCGTGTGCGAGGCCACCTATCTGGGCGGCCGTCTCATGCCGCGCGTGGCCGAGCCACCGCCCGCACCGTGGATTGCTTGACCTGACCGCAACTCCAATACATCTGGCGATCTCGCCATTGTTTTGGAGTTGCTATCAGGAAATAACGATGCCGCCACCGGCCACGACCGAGCCGATGATCCAGGCATCTTCACCGGCGATTCGCATCTGTGACATGATCTCGCTCGCTCGATCGGGATGAACGGCGATGAGCAGCCCGCCCGAAGTCTCTGGGTCGAACAGCAGCATTTCCTGCCAGTCGCCGAGCTTGCGCGCGAAGCGCGTCGCAGGCCGGGCGGCCTGGGCATTGGTCTCCGCGCCGCCGGGAAAGATCCACTGCTCGGCACAAGCCAGCGCGCCGGGTAGAAAGGGCAGGGCGTCCCAGGCGATCTCAAATCCAACCTGTGCCTGGCCGGCCATTTCGAGGGCGTGACCGATCAACCCGAATCCGGTGATGTCGGTGGCGGCCGTGGCCCCAGCCGACCGGGCGGCAAGGGCCGCATTTCGGTTGAGCCGGGCCATGCTGGCAATTGCGAGGTCGAGGTGGGCGGGATCGGCGATCACATCGCGTTTGAGGGCCGTCGTCAGCACACCAACGCCCAGCGGCTTGGTCAGCAACAGCGTGTCGCCGACCCGCGCGCCGCCCTTGGCCATCAGGTCACCGGGATGGATCAGGCCGGTCACCGAAAGCCCATATTTGGGCTCCCTGTCTTTCACAGTGTGCCCGCCCGCGATGGCGATGCCGGCCTCGGCGACCTTGTCTGCGCCGCCACGCAAAATTTCGCTGATGACGTCGGGGTCGAGGTCCTCGGGGAAAGCGCACAAGTTCAGGGCGAAGAGCGGTTCGGCGCCCATGGCGTAGATGTCACTGAGCGCGTTGGCGGCCGCGATGGCCCCAAACCAGTACGGGTCGTCGACGACCGGCGGAAAGAAATCGACGGTCTGGACGATGGCCTGGGTGTCATTCAAACGGTAGACGGCGGCGTCATCGGGCGCGCCAAGGCCGACCAGCAGGTTGGGAAAATCGGCTGGTTTGAAGCGCGCCTGGATCGGCCGCAACACGGCGGCCAGGGCCTCGGGCCCGAGCTTGCCCGCTCACCCGGCGCAGGTAGCCATCGTGGTCAGGCGGATCTTCTTTCCCGTTGACATACGGGGCGATTGTAGCCGGTGGACGTCGCTTCCGGTTAGATTGGTATGCGAGGAGCAGCTACGCGTTGAACCCAATTCGCGTCCCCGCGCCCGCGAGCTGGGCGGCGTGGTAAACCTGCCACGCGACGACGAGGTCTTGAAATGCCAGACCGACCGCGCCATACACGGTGATCTCGCCCGGGCTTGTCCGACCGATCGCGCGCCCGGCCAGAACGTCGCCGAGCTCGGCATGTATCTGTCGGATGCCAAGGCCCGCCCCGGCGATCGCCCCCATGCTGGCGGCCAGGTCGCGGTCGTCGCAGACAAAGACGCTGTGCCGGAGCAGCTCGGCGCTGACCTCGCACTTGCCCGGTTCGTCGGGACCGATGGTGGTGATGTGCGCGCCGGGCTGGATTAAGCGGCTGAACAGAAAGGCCTCGCGCGCCCAGGTGGCGGTGAAGATGATGTTGGCTTGGGCGACCGCGCTGGAAACCGAGTCGCTGACGATGATCGGAACGCCCAGGTCGTCTTCGGCCCGCTTGGCGTAGAGCGAAGCCTGAGCCGGGTTGACATCGTAGACAAAGACCCGCTTGATTGGGCGCAGACGGGCCAACCCGCGCAGCAGGAAGCCGCCTTGATTCCCCGCCCCAATCACGGCGACGTCGGCGGCCTCCGGATTGGCGAGCGTATGCGCGCCCAGCGCGCCGGAGAAACCCGTCCGAACCGCGGTCAGGTAGCCCGCATCCAGAACGGCCAACAACGCTCCCGTCGGCAGATCATGCAGGGCGATAATGCCGCCGCTGGTCGGATTCTGGGCCGGATTCTTCGACTGGACGGTGACCGTGTAGGCCTGGATTTCAGGCACGAGGCCGGGGAAGAGCAGCATCGCCGAAGTTGAGCCGGGCAGCGGCGAACGCACGCGTTGGGCGGGGATGCGCCGCTCGGCGGAGTAGGCAACAAAGCCGCGCGCCAGGGCGGGCAGGATCGCGTCGGGGTCGAGCAGCGGCACAATTTGTGAGCGCGTCAGCACGATCGTGTCCATGGCGCGAGTGTAATGCAGGCTGAAGATATGTGGGGGACTATCGCTCCCCGCTATTCCCCTCCGCGAGCCCGTGCTGAGGCAGGCTAAACCGGACCGTTGTGCCCTTTCCGAGCGTGCTGGTGATGCTGATCGTGCCGTGGTGGGCCTCGACCAGCGCGCGTGAAATGGCAAGCCCCAGGCCAGTTCCGCCACCGAGATCGCTGCGTTTTCGCGATTGTTCACCGCGGTAGAACCGGTCGAAGACGCGAGGCAGATCCTGTGCTGAGATGCCTTCGCCGGTGTCGCTCACCGATACCATGACGTTTGGGCCGATGCGTTCGGCCGTGATGTCGATCCGGCCCC
>JBDSIP010000152.1:0-3821 GCA_039917915.1 Thermoflexales bacterium | reverse complement strand
GCTGCGCCGGGGTATGTCACTCGCGAAATCGATTCGACTGCGTGTGCTTAAGTCGCCTCGCACGGAGGCAATGTTTTCTATCCTCAGGTGAAGGTCATCAGCTTGACGCCGCCCGTGCGGGCGATCTCGTCCAACTGCGACTGCACCCGCTCCACCGAGTTCTTGAGCGGGAACATCTTTTTGCTGATCTGCATGTCTGCGTCGGTGCTGAGCGGATGCCAGAACACCCCGTCGAGGTTGACCGTGATCTCGGGCACCAGGTTGTCCATCCTCAGATCGATCCCTTCCTTCGAGTAGCCTCGCCGGGCCAGGGGTCGGACGAAATGATGGTCGGCCGGAATACCGAGACTCTCCCGAAAGGCGTGGACGACCTCGAGGTGCTGGGTGTTTGCCGGAGTCTCGGTCGTGCTCAAGCGCACGTGAAATCCGGCGTCCTGCAGCAGCCGAATGCCCTCGACCGTCTTGGCCCACGAACCCGCACCCCGATACGCATCGTGGTGCTCGGCCACGCCGCCATCCAGGCTGACCTGCAGGATCAGGTTCGGGTGCTGGATGGCCTTAAGTTTCTCGAGGCGCGCCCCGCGCAGCAACATGGCATTGGTGAGCACGCTGGTCGTCACCCTGGATGACGAATACGCCAGCATGTCATAGATGTCGGGCAACAGGAAGGGCTCGCCGCCGGTCAGGAAGATATGATCAAAGCACAACGTGACAGCCTCATCCACAAGCTGGCGCACGTTGTTGAGGCCGATCGATCGGCGCGCGGCATTCGGGCTGCTCTTGGCCACGCAATACGAGCAGCGCAGGTTGCAATCATAGTTGGTGTAGATCCATAGTTTCCAGGTCAGGACCTGAGCGCCGGGATCAAGCGGGGTGAGAGCGGGTGTGGGAAGCGGCATGCTACAAACTCCAATGTACGCCACACCCGGCGCAGGGCTTGGGGGGCGCGTCGCTCAGCAGCGCCTCCCGCCAGGCCTGATAACGGGCGTCATTCCACAATTCGTCGAACGGCCTTTCAAACAGATTGCCCAGGATCAGGCTGTCATAGTCGTTGGTCGCGAACGGCGAGATGCAGCACGGCAGGCAATTCCCATTTGCCGTCACGTAGGCGGTCGTCCATGGGCGCATGCAGGCCGCCCAGGGCTTGCCCGCTTTATGCTGGCTCTGTTCCAGGCTCTTGCTCGGGGTCAGCCCGCCGGATGACTTCAGGGTGACGCCCAACTCGCGCCCAAGCGCCTCGGCTTCCGCAAGCGTGCGCGCCTCGATCGCATCGTAGTCGTCGAACAAGGCATGCCCGGAGGTCATCATCCCCGGCGCGCTGCTCTCGTCCTTTAGATCGACGTAATAGACCATCCGTTGGACATACACCTCCGGCACGCCCATCCAGGCGGCCAGGCGGACCACCTCGGGCACCTCGGCGATGTTCTCCTTCATCCCGGTCATGAATAGCGACGGGCGCGGTCGTGTGGCGCCCGTTTCGCGCTGAATCTCGCAAAAGCGCTTGAGGTTCTTCACCACTTTGTGAAAGAGCGGCGCGCCGCGTATCTGGGCATATGTCAACGGGGAGGCCCCGTCGATCGACACCCGGAGTTCGTCGAGCCCGGCCGCGATGAGCTCGCGCGCCCAATCCTCGTTCAACAGGGTGGCGTTGGTATTGAACAGCACGCTGACGCCGCGCGCCTTGAGGTGGCGGATGATGCGCGGCAGGTCACGGTTCAGGAGCGGCTCGCCGATGCCATGCAACACCGCCCGGGTCATATCCGGAAACTGGGCGACGACGCGCAGGAAGTTCTCCCACGACAACGTCATCGGTGTCTCGTACGTGGTGAACGTGCGCGGACAGGTTTCACACAACAGGTTGCAGTGGTTGGTGACTTCGATAAAGACACAGCGCGGTTTCACGGTCGACGTCCGGCCGCGGGTCGCCGGATCAACCGCCCGATACTCCGCGGGCAAAAAATCGGCGGCCGGCTCATCAGGCCCGGTCGGCACATAGTAACCTTCGGGCGGACGGTCGAACAGCGTAATGGGTTCCGGCACACGGCATATTCTATGGGCGCAGGCAGGATTTGTAACAGGCTGTAACATTTCTGTAATGGTCCCGAATTTGGGCCCGAATTATCCTGGGGCACAATCACCCTCCAACCCATGCTCTCGATCATTGTTCCCGTGCTGAATGAAGCTGCTCTTATCGGGCGAGCCGTCGACGCGTTGCTCGCGCAGCCCGGGCCGCATGAGGTGATTGTGGTGGACGGTGGAAGTTCTGACGGCACCCCTGACGTCGTCAGCCGCAGCGGTGCGCGCCTCGCGCGCCTGCCGGCGGGCCTGCCGCCCGGCCTGGGGAACCAGGTCAACCATGGGGCCGGCGAGGCCCGCGGCGAGATCCTGATGTTTCTGCATTGCGATGTGACCCTGCCACCCGATGCCGTGCCCCGGGTGATTGAGGCGTGCGCCGATCCCCGCATCGTCGGCGGCGGGTTCGTGCCCGCCTTCACCGGCCCCGTGCCAGCTGGCGAGCGTCTGACGCTGAAAGCGGTCGAGCGCGTCTGGCAGACCCGCACCCGCGCATTTGGCTGGTTTGCCGGCGACACAGCTCCTTTCATCCGGACCACCCTCTTCCGGCAGAACGGGGGCTACCCCACCACGATTTTTGCCCCGGATTGGGACTTCGCCGGGAAGCTGCGCGCCCTCGGCCCTCGGGCGGTGATCGCCGAGCCGGTCGGCGTGGACGCGCGGAGACACGTCTTCAATGGTGTTCTTAAAACGTTGTGCGTCACCGGAGTGATCGAAGCCCTGTACCGGTTGGGCGCCGATCGGGCCCGGCTCCGGCGCATCTATCAGAGGTGGCTGCCGCGCGAGCGGCACGCGCCCGCTTCTCCCGCCCCGTCCGGTCTGATTCGTCCAACGGAGTAACACGATGAAACTGAAAGGCATGAATCCCGCGTTATTTGCCAGCATTCTCCTGACCGGCCTGCGGGTCGTGCTGGGCGTCTTCTGGCTGCTCCAGCTCACCTGGAAGCCGCCGCCCACCTTTGGCTGCCCGGAAGGCTTCTGTCTGTGGGTCGGGCTGGAGATTCAGTACCCGGTCATCCCGCTATACGGCGAGTTCGTAAAAGCCGTGATTCAACCCAACATCTATCTGGTTGGCTGGTTGACAACGATCATCGAGGTGTTGATCGGATTGAGCCTGCTCTTCGGTCTCTTCACCCGTCTTGGCGCGCTGGTCGGTGTGGGCTGGTCGATCAATCTGCTGATCGGGCTGGCCAATATTCCGCATGAGACCGGCTGGTACTACGCCTTTCTGATCATGCTGAATGTGTTGTTCCTGGCCGTTGGCGCATCCGGGCAGTGGTCAATCGACCGGATGCGCGGTTTTCGGCATTGGCTTGGGCGTGCCGCGCCGACTCTATTCTGACGGCAGCCGCGGGCTGGACCTGTCCCCAATCAATATTCCCCGGCGAGGCCGGGGAATATCGATTCCGTAACGATTCGTTGGCGCTCAGGCCAGTATGCCCGCGTCGGCCAGCCAGGCGCGGGTGTTGGGCGCGATTTCGGCGCCCAGGCCGGCCAGTTCCAGTGCCAGGCGCCGCACATCGGCGATGACGTCGATGTCATAGTGCTCGGGCAGCAGCGCCACCGGAATGCCCAACGCAGCGGCACGCGCGAGGGTGTCCGCCAGAACGTGGTCGGTGCTCATTTGAACATCCAGCAGCAGGCCGGGCTGCGGTTCCGACGCGCCGATGAGGTAATAGCCCCCATCGTCGCACGGACCAAAGCAGGCCGGGGCGCCCTCGCGCAAGCGCGTAAAGGCGGCAACCAGC
>JBDSIP010000151.1:0-7983 GCA_039917915.1 Thermoflexales bacterium | reverse complement strand
CGGCCGCGCGATCTCGGGGGCGAGCCGGCCGCGCAATACGTCGAGCGGGATGGTCACCATCGCGCCGAGCGCGCGCCCGATATCAAGGCTCATCTGATCAAACGCCTCGCCCACGGTCAATGCGACTCGCGTCGAGCGGACAAGTTGGGCCTCCAGGCTGACGCCCAGAGGCACCTTGGTGTCAGCCGTGGCCGGCAAGGCGCCGCCGACCTCGATTTGGCGCCTGGCGCCGTTCTCCTCGCGCAGCACGCTCACGCTGAAGGCCTTGCCGATCGAGGCCGAGGCCTGCTGGCGCAGTACCGAGTCCGTTGCGGGCGCGCGGCGCAGGCGTTCGAGTTCGGCTTTGCTGATGGTGGCCGGGGTGTCCTTGGGCAGCAAATAGTCGGTGGCGTCCACCCCATTGGCGGCAAGCACGATATCGCCTGTGCGCATTCCGATCTTCTCGGCGTTGCTGCCGGGTGAGACCGTGATCTTGTACTGGGTGGCGACGGGTTGCGCGTAAAGCAGGAGATAGGCCAGGAACAGCACCGGGATGGCGAACAGGAAGTTCATGACCGGGCCCGCCAGCAGGACGATGACGCGCCAGCGTTTGCTCTGCGCCCCAAAACTGCGCGGGTCAACGACGGCGGCCCCGTCCTCGCCAGTCATCTTGACAAAAGCGCCGATCGGCAGCCAATTCAGAGTGTAGGTGGTCTCGCCGCGCTTAAACAGGGTCAGCGCGCGCGGCGGGAAGCCCATTCCGAATTCCTCGACGCGAATACCGGCGCGCTTCGCGGCGATGAAGTGTCCGAGTTCGTGCACGAACATCAGCGGCCCGAGCAGGATGATGAAGATCAGGATTGGGAACAGCAGGCTGCCAAAAAGGTCCATAGGTTGTTTGCAAGATTATAGGCGCGGGGGTGAGAGAGGGCTGTGAGACGGCTGACCGCCGACCGCTGACGCCGGATCGACGGGTGGAGGTCATAGCCGCTGGATGGCCCAGCTCAATCCCGCGCCGTGCGGTCTCCATGCGTGGAAACGCCATCGGGAGTAAAGTTGGACATTCAGGTGAGTTGATCAGCCGATGCGACAATGGTTTGAAGCGCGCGTGAAGCAGATTGCCCGCATTGGGGCCGACCCCAATGACGACGATGACCTGCAGCTCAGGAAATCGCTGCTCGTGATTTGCGCCCTGCCATTCGCCGTTGCTGGAGTGGCCTGGGGCCTGATGTATGTCATGTTCGGTGAGCCGTTGGCCGGCGCAATTCCTCTCGGCTACTCCGTCATCTCTCTGCTCAGTGTTGTCTATTTCGGAGCTGCGCGAAAGTTCCGCCTCTTTTGCTTCAGTCAACTTGCTTTGATTCTGTTGCTGCCCTTCTTTCTGATGGTAACCCTGGGTGGCTTCGTCAATGGCAGTGCCGTGATCTTGTGGGCCCTCATTTGTCCTCTGGGAGCGCTATTGTTTGATGATACCCGTCTGGCGCCCCGCTGGTTTGCGGTTTTTGTTTTCCTGGTTGTCGTGAGCGGACTTTTGCAACCCTATTTCCGGCCTGACAATAATCTGCCGCCCGGGTTGGTGCTGATATTCTTCGTCATCAACTTCCTTGGGGTGGGTTCGCTCGTGTTCTTCATGGTTTCATACTTTGTCGGACAGAAGAATACTTTCCAGGAACGATCGGAGGCTCTCTTGCTGAATGTCCTGCCACGCGAAATCGTGCGAATCCTGAAGCGCGAACAACGTACCATTGCAAACCAGTTTGACGGCGCAAGTATTCTGTTCGCGGATATGGTGAACTTCACGCCCATGTCCGCCGAGATGAGCCCAGTGGAGATGGTCGATCTCCTCAACGAGATCTTTTCGCGCTTTGACACATTGGTTGACCTGCATAATCTGGAAAAGATCAAAACTGTGGGTGACTGCTACATGGTCGCCGCGGGCGTGCCGCGACCGCGGCCCGATCACGCCCAGGCCATCGTTCGGTTGGCCCTGGACATGCGAGCCTATCTTCAGAGTCATACGTTCAAAGCCAGCCGGCCGGTTTCGTTTCGGATGGGGATTAATTCCGGACCGGTACTGGCCGGCGTGATTGGCCGTCGAAAGTTCATCTACGATCTGTGGGGCGACGCGGTAAACACAGCCAGCCGGATGGAGTCGCATGGCACAGGGGGATCAATTCAGATTACGCGCGCGACCTACGAATTGATCAGCGACGAATTTGTATGTGAACCACGGGGAACCGTGAATGTGAAGGGCAAAGGCGAAATGGAAGTTTGGTTTGTGACCCGGTGAGAGGTAGCGCCGGATTTCCCGGGCAACCGATCCCGGGCGGCTTCTTGACTCTGGCAGGGGGGCCCGCGACCCCGGACATACAATCTCCCCATGAACTACACCCAACTTGGACGCACCGGACTTCAGGTCAGCCGCTTGTGCCTCGGCACGATGAACTTTGGCACCCACACGTCCGAGGCCGACGCGTATGCCATCATGGACAAGGCCCACGAGCTGGGCATCAACTTCTTCGACACCGCCAATGCGTATGGCCGGGCAATCCATGTCGGATTGACCGAGGAGATCATCGGGCGCTGGTTTGCCCAGGGCGGCGGCCGGCGCGAGCGGACAGTGATCGCGACTAAGGTCTTCGCCAAGATGGGCGATTGGCCGAACAGCGGCCGGCTGTCCGCGCTGCATATCAGGCGCTCGTGCGAGGACAGCCTGCGCCGCCTGCAGACCGATGTCATCGACTTGTATCAGATGCACCATGTCGACCGCAACACGCCCTGGGAGGAGATCTGGCAGGCGATGGAGCAGCTCGTCAGCGCGGGCAAGGTGACCTACATCGGCAGCAGCAACTTCGCCGGCTGGCATATCGCGCGGGCCAACGGCCTCGCGGCCAGCCGGCACTTCCTCGGTCTGGTCTCGGAGCAGAGCCTGTACAACCTGAACGCCCGGATGATCGAGCTCGAGGTTATTCCGGTCTGCCAAGCCCTTGGCCTGGGCCTGATCCCGTGGAGCCCGCTGGCCGGCGGCCTGCTTGGCGGTGTGTTGAAGAAGGCCGAACTCGGTCGGCGGGCCAGCGAGCAGGCCCAAAAGGCGCTGGAGAAGCATCGCCCGAAGATCGAACAATACGAGGCGTTTTGCGAAACACTGGGCGAGCATCCCGCCGATGTCGGCCTGGCCTGGTTGTTGCATCAGCCCGTTGTTACAGCGCCGATCATCGGCCCGCGCACCATCGAACAGCTCACGGGCAGCCTGCGCGCGCTCGAGCTCAAGCTCGCGCCCGAATCGCTCAGGCGCCTGGACGAGATCTTCCCTGGCCCGGGCGGCGCGGCGCCCGAGGCGTACGCCTGGTAGATCGGGCCAAGCCCTAACCAACATTTGTCAGGAGCGATATCCCCGGCGAAGCCGGGGATATCGCTCCTGACAAGAATGTTGTTGGTCCCTAAGGCCGCATCTTCCACAACCCATAGCGCGGCCGTTCACGGTCGGGAATGAACTCAAAGACCGCGAAGCCTTCGGCGAAGAGCGACTGGAAGCGTTCCCGGAGTGACATGCGCAGGGACAAAGCCTTGTCCATGTTCATCTTCTTCAGGACCTGGAAATTGGGTGGGATTTCGACCTCGACATACGGCCCATTGACGTCCGGCCAGGGGCGGGCATCGTCGAGCCACCACTCGACCTCGAAGCGGTCCGAAGGCAGACCGCGATTGAGCTCGTCTTCCATCAGGCCGTACAGGTTCTCGATAAAGGTCCGGCACACGCAGCGCAGCTTGCCGATGTTAAGCCAGCCGTTGCGGGCCTCGATCGGGTCGTAGGTCCAGGTCATCAAGTTCAAACCCTGACCGCGCACAAAATCTGCCTGGCCGCGCTTGAGCGCCTCGCCGATGCCGTGGCCTTGCGCCTCCGGCAGCACACCCGCGATGTGCGAATGCTGGGCAAGCCCGCGATTGGCCCCGGGGTGGGTGGAGAAGGACAGGAAGCTCATCACCCCGCCCAGCAGACGTCCCGTGCCATTTTCAAAGGCCCCGAGCACGCACCCGTCGTGGTGGTCGATGGCAATGGCAATCGGCGAGGCGACATCGGTGCCGACGCCCCAAATGCGCGAGATCACTGTTTCAAATTCAGCGTATTCGGCGTGGGTCTGAAAGTGGCGGATGGTGTAGTTCATCGCGTGGCTATGGGCACCCGCTCGGTGAGCGCGCAGGTGATTTCATAGGGAATGGTTCCGAGCCAGCCTGCGACTTCTTCGACCGTGATCTGCCCATCTCCCTGCCGGCCGAACATCACGACCTCGTCGCCGCGTTCAACGCCGGGAATGTCGGTGACGTCGAGCATGCAGTAGTCCATGCAGATCCGGCCGACGATAGGGGCGCGCCGCTCGCCAACCAGGGCTTCGCGCCAGGCCGGCACGCGGCTTATCCCGTCGGCATACCCGATGGGCAGTGTGGCGATGCGCGAGGGCCGGGTTGCATACCAGCGTCGTCCGTAAGACACGGACGCGCCGGCGGGCAGGTCCTTGACCTGGGCCACCCGGGTGATCAGGCCGAGAGCGGGCTGGAAGTCGGACGGCTTTGGCGTGTCGGGATCGGGATCGAGCCCATATAGCGCAATGCCGCAGCGCACGAGATCGTATCGGGCGCGAGGATGGCGGAGCGTTCCCGCGCTGTTGGCGGCGTGCACGATGGGCGGGCGCAAGCCGGCGGCCTCGGCCTCTGCCAGCAGCCCGTCGAAGACCGCGATCTGCGCGCGGGTGAAGGTCTCGTCCGCGCTGTCGGCCGTGGCGAAGTGGGTATACAGGCCTTCGACCTGCAGGCCGGGCATGCTGGCCAGCGCGCGGAGCAGAGGCAGGGCGTCTTCAGGCGCGACGCCCAGCCGGCCCATGCCTGTATCGACCTTGACGTGGGCGATGATGTCCTTGCCCAACGCTTGCGCCCGGGCGGCCAGCGCCGCGCCGACTTCGGCGTCAAAGATTGAGCACGTGATCGCGCGCGCGGCGAGCGTTTCGGCGTTGTCCGGATCGGTATAGCCGAGGGCGAGGATGGGCGCGTCGATGGCGGCGTCGCGCAGGCGAAGCGCCTCGCCGAGGGTGGCCACACCCAGTGCTGCCGCCCCGCCGTCCAGGGCCGCCCGGGCCACCCTCTCCGCGCCATGGCCGTATGCGTCGGCCTTGATGACGGCCATGAGCGGCACGCCCGCGATTGCGGCCAAGCGCCTCGCATTGTGGGTGATCGCCTGCAGGTCGACCCGTAATTCGGTCGCCCGCCCGTGGCCGGAGTAGGTGGTTGGGTGTGGTGTCATGGGATCACCTCACGCGTCATGCGTCATCCGTCATTTGGCTCTGGGCCGAGGCATCGCATTCGAGGTAGCGCCTGTTTCGGTGCACGCTGAAAATGACGCATGACGCAGGATGCATGACGTATCAGCCGGCCGCCGTAACCGCCTCCGTCACAAGCGTTCCCTGCATGCTCCACGGCCCGGTCCAGGTGATGGCGACGTTGGCCAGTTTGCCGCGCCAGTCGCGCATCGGGTCGTCGAAGAACACCAGCTTGTTTTGGGGGGTGCGGCCGCGCCACTTGCCCTTGTGGGTGTCCTCGACCAGCACCTCGACCGTCTGACCCAGCCAGTTCTGATTGATCCCGGCAGCGATGCGCTCCTGCTGGTCCTCGAGCACGACCCTGCGCCGTTCTTTCTCGGTCTCGGTCACATCATCGGTCATGGCCCGCGAAGCCAACGTGTGCGGGCGGGTCGAGTACTTGGCCAGGTGCACCACATCGAGCTTCAATTCTTCGAGCAGATCATAGGTATGGCGGAACTGGGCCTCGGTCTCGCCGCAAAAGCCGACGATCACATCGGTGGCGATCCCGGCGTTGGGGACCCGCGCCCGGATGCGCGCGATCAGCCGGCGGTAGTCGTCGCCGCTGTAGCCGCGGCGCATGCTGAGAAGCACCTCGTCATCGCCGGCCTGGACTGGCACTTCGATGTGGGGCATAGCCTTGGGCAGTGCGTGTATGGCGTCGAGCAGTTCGTCGGTCATCCAGTTCGGGTGGCTGGTCAGAAAGCGGATGCGGAGCAGCCCGTCGATGTCGCTGAGCGCCCGCAAGAGCGCGACCATCGGCGACTGAACCGCCAGGGTCTGGGACGGATGCCCCGACGCCGCGCCCGGGTTGTAGCTCCGGATCTTGAAGTCGTCGCCCAGCAAGTCATAGCCATACCGGTCGACGATCTGGCCGAGCAGGGTGACCTCGCGCACGCCCTGGCTGACCAACGATCGCACTTCAGCCACGATTTCGTCCTGCGGGCGGCTGCGTTCGGCCCCGCGCCGGAATGGGATGATGCAAAACGCGCAGGCGTGCGAGCAGCCATAAACGATCGGGACGTGGGCGCTCACGATCTTGCCGACCTCGTCCCCGGGCAGCTTGAGCGCACTTGCGCCAGACTCGCCATCCTGCAAGGCGAAACGATGCTCGGTCTCGCGCTCGGCGATGCGCCGGCCCTCGCGCTGGAGCAGGTAATCGACCATCGGTTTCGGCTCGCTGGGGGCCATGAAGACGTCGACAAAGGGGAAGGCCTTTTGCATTGGCGTGTTGCCGCGCACACCGACCATGCAGCCCATCACCCCGATGACGGTGTCCGGCCTCAGTGTCTTGAGCGGCTTGAGGGTATGCAGGTAGCTGCTGCCTTTGTCCTCGGCGCTCTGGCGCACGACGCAGGTATTGAGCACTACCACATCCGCGTCCTCGCGATTGGCCGTCGCGCGCATGCCGAGCTTCTCGAGCTCGCTGGCCAGCCGCTGCGAATCGGCCTCATTCATCTGACAGCCGAAGGTCCAAATGTGGTAGTTCATGGCCGGAGATTGTAATGTCGACCCGCCCTTGTCTTCGGCTCCCGCTCAGGTTAGGGAGGTCATGGAAGGTTTTGTCCGCAGATTACGCAGATTTGCCCCGATTCCGTTTTCTTCTTTCATGCAAGCAGCAAGGACCGATCAGCGGGAATCAGGGGACAAACACAAAAGAATCTGCGGAAATCTGCGTAATCTGCGGACAAATATCCGTAAGCCCGGACGGACTCTGTCTATGCTGGTGAGACTTGATTGACCGCCATCACCATGGTGCGTTTGGCCGAGACAAACACGGTCGACACCGAGGCCGGCGACGCGCCGAGGCGCTCGTAGTTCTCGAACGGCATGCCCAGGTAATGGGCCAGGGCGGCCTGAACCACACTGTTATGCGCGACGACGGCGACGACGGATGGCGGGACGGGCTCAACCTTGGGCGCATCCGGTGGCGGGGGTTCGGCGGGAGCGGGCGGCGGCTCGGGATCGGGATAGGCGGCGACGATCCGATCGAGCTCGGCTACGACCCGCCGCTGCATGTCGAGCGGCGACTCGCCATTTGGGAAACGCCCGACGAGCGGGGTCTCGACGATGGCCTTCCAGATCTCTTTGCTGTCCTCGCCCTCGGCCAACTCCTTGATCAGCCGGCCGGTGTAATCGCCGGCGTGGGTGTCCGCCAACGCCGGGCGAATCTGCAGGGCCAGCCCGCGCGGGCCGGCCAGGCGCCAGGCCGTCTCGATCGCCCGCTCCAGGTGGCTGGAATACACCGCCGTAATCGGGCGCTTCTCGAGCATGCTCGCCAGCGCCTCGGCCTGCTTGCGCCCCTCCTCGTTCAAATGCAGATTCGGGCCCTGTCCGGGCAAGCGGCCGGTCTTGACGAAGTCGTTGGTGGCGTGGCGGATGAGGAGGAGGATGGGCATGCGGCCGCAAGTGTACTTCGGTCTCACGCGAAGCGGGATTCGGTCTCACGCGAAGCCGCGGAGCCGCGAAAAAATAGAGAATTCTTCGCGCCTTCGCGGCTTCGCGTGAGATTCTTTCTTGTCCACGTTCGCGGCTTCGCGTGAGACTCTTTCTTGTCCACCATCGCGGCTTCGCGCGAGACATTCTTGTTCACGTTCGCGACTGCGCGTGATGTTCTTGCTTCGCGTGCGGCGGGCTGGGCAGACCTGGTCTG
>JBDSIP010000150.1:0-9087 GCA_039917915.1 Thermoflexales bacterium | reverse complement strand
AACCGACCCAGCTCTTCACCGTGCTGCGCAACGCGGTAAGCGGCAAGCAGGTCACTCCGCCGCTGTTCGGGATGCTCGAAGCGCTCGGGCGCGAGCTCACCCTCGAGCGCCTGGACCGGGCCATCGCCCGCCTGCAGACCGGCTGAACGACGTGCTTTTCTACGTTTTGCAGGGCACCGGCCCCACCCGCTGGCTCACCCTGGTCTCGGCGCTGTTCATGCCTGGCTTTGGGCTGAGCGAGCTCGCGGCGGGGTAGGGGCGTTTCTGTGACAACCAAACCGCAAAGAAATCCTGACAGACACTTCAGCCGAGATCACTTGCGGCGTGCTTGGCCGCGGCAACGCGCACATATTTCACCGTCATCCCCGCGAAAGCGGGGATCCAGTGTGAAAAACCATACCGATGCGCCAAACGTTGATGGCGACGAAGGCCTGGACTCTTGCACTGGATCCCCGCTTTCGCGGGGATGACGATTTGAGCGCGATTCGAATGATCATGATCCCAACTGACACCTATTCCCCCGACACCACGTCCCGCTGGCGCGCGGCCCCGTTTGTCCTCCCCGATGATGCCGTGGTAGAGGTCAGCGCGTTTTGCTTCAACGAAGACGATCAGCTCATCATCGTCGCGCAAGATGGCGCGGCCTGGGCGCTGCCCACGGGCGCCGGTGCTGGCGATGAGAGCCCCGACGAGGCGCTCACCCGGGCCGTGGTCGAAACGGCCGCGGCGATGGTCGAGCGCAGCGTCTATCTGGGGGCTGAGGAGATCAGCGCGCCGCGCGCGAAGCCGCGCTATGTGCGCCAATTTTGGGCCCGGGTGACCGAGCGCCCGGCCGAGTCCGCCGCGCGCGAGGCGCTCGATCCCGAGGCGGCGATGATGCGGATCAAGCCCGCCGCGCCGCTGTGCGCCTGGGCGGGCCTGCACGCCGCGCTCGCTGTCAACGCCAGGTTCCGCCCGCTCAAGGACTTCTACCCGAGTCTGCCCCGCAAGCGGATGGCGGCTGGGGCGCTGTTCCGCAACGCGCTGGGCGAGATCCTGCTGGTCAAACCGAACTATCGCCCGGACTGGCTGATCCCGGGCGGGATCACCGAGGCCGACGAGTCGCCGCGCCAGGGCTGCACCCGCGAAGCGCGCGAGGAGATCGGCCTGGAGGCGGCGATAGGACGTTTGTTGTGCGTCGAGTATCTCCCGCGTGAGGGCCCCAAGACCGAGACGGTGCAATGGATCTTCGACGGCGGCGTGCTCAATGCCGCCCAGATCGCGGCGATTTCGCTGCAAGCCGGCGAGTTATCAGCGTATCGCTTTGTCCCGCCGGGCGAGGCGCCCCGCCTGCTCAACCGCTCGCTCAGCCGGCGGGTCAGCCATGCGCTGAGGGTGCTTGCATCGGGCGGGGATGTGTATTTGGAAGGGTAACGCGCGCCTGTCTGAATCGCGGATGACACGGATTCAGCGGATTTCACGGAAGAACTCGTCACGGGTGAAATCGATGCATCCGTGAGATCCGGGCGGTCCGTGGGTTTCGTAATTCTGACAGAGAAGGTCAGTCCGCGTCTGTCTCGCCTTCGCGCATCAACGTTGTGACTTCCTCGAGAAGCGTCGGCAGATCAGACTGTATAACGCGTCAGACCAAGCGATGGTCCACGTGGTCATACGCATGAATCAGAACATTGCGGAAGGCAATGATCCGAGCAAGGTCCGTGACCCGTGCTGCTGTCTCAGGATCAATTTTCGCCAGCCGGCCGAGCGCTTCACCGATGATCTCGAAGTTGCGCTCGACCGCAAAGCGAAGCACCACATCGCACAGATACGTGGACTCCGATCTATCGCGGGTTGAGGCCATAACGAAGGCCGCGGCCGCGCGGACATCTTCAAGCAACTTCGGGGACTTCGGATGCATAGACCGTGATGCGATTGCGCTCGATTGATCGGCGCAGGTAGGGGTTCGCGACGGCATCGGCCATCAGCACATCTGCCTGGACGCCAACGGCCGCCGAAAGCGCGTCGCGAAGCTCAAAATAGCGGGCAAGCCAGGAGCCCAAATCTGTCCCGGGCAGATACTCGACCAGGAAATCCACATCAGAATGGGCAGGATCAAACTGGCCATTCAGAATCGAGCCAAAGACATCGAGGCGCCGCACGCGATACTCGCGGCAGAGCACCTCGAGTTCCGGACGGTGTCGGTCGATCAGTTCCATCGTGACCAGATTCACAGTCGTGATTATAGGTCCGCGCACTGAATTCTGCATTCTGCATTCATAATTCAGACCATGCCCATCGACAGCACGCCGATCGCCAAAGTCTCCGAAGCGCCGACCAACCCCGGCGCCGCCCCGCGCCAAAAGCGTTTTGACGTCGCCGACCTGTATCGCGGGCCGGCCTCGACCGGCGAGGCGGTCGCCGGCCCGAGCGCGATCCCGCTGGACGAGAAGCTGCGCCAGGCCTATTTCTGGATCGTCAACCACGCCATCATCAGCCCGCACTACGATCTCGAATACAACACCGACAAGCCTCCGCAGGTTTTTACGTTTGGCGACGCGAAGGCGAAGCTGAGCCTGCCCTCGGGCCAGAGCTACAGCAGCTTTGTCCTCGTCCCGCTGCTCAACTTCGCCGCGCGCCGGCGCTGCCTGCTGGTCGGCGGGCCGGGCCGGGGCAAGACCGCCAGCGCGACCCTGATGGGCATCCTGGCCGGCTACAGCGTGCGCGAGGTGCGGCGCGGGATGCAGCACGGCCAGCCCCAGATGACGATCAGCGACCTGATCGGAAACCCGCTCCCGGCCGATCTGATCGCCGCCCAGAAGATGGACGACATCCGAATCGCCTGGCGCAAGTGGCTGAGCATGCGGGTCAAGATCATCGACGAATACAACCGCATCCCCACCCGCACCCAGAGCGCGCTGTTGACCGTGATGGGCGACAACTACGCCGAGATCCTCGACCAGATCTACGAGTGCCCCGAGTCGGCCTGGTTCCTGACCGCCAACGACGATGCGGGCGGTGGCACGTATCAGGTCATCGAAGCCCTGCGCGACCGGATCGATGTCGTCGTCCACACCCTGCACTTCAACAATCGTTTTGTCGACGAGTTGCTCACCCGGATCGAGGAGAACCTCAAGCCCGAGGAGGTCATGCCGCCGGCCATCATCTTCAGCGAGGCCGAGATCGACCGGATGGGTGACGCGATCCGCGAGGTCGAGTTCCCCACCGCCCTGCGCCGGCGGCTGGAGTTCTTCGCCAGCCAGTTCGAGTTCTTCGAACCCGCGGCCGAGCAGCTCGAGTACAAAACCAAGGACACAGCCAAGCTCTCGGGGATCGATTTCCGCGCGTTGACGGCGCTCGACACGGGCAAGGACAAGGTCAAGGACATCGGCGCGGCAACAAAAAACGGTTTCTCGGTCCGGGCCCTGATGACGACCCTGATCTTCGCCAAAGCCCTGGCCTTTTTCCGCGGCTACAAGGCGGTGACCCTGGATGACCTGCGCAATATTGTGCCGTTTGTGCTGCACGACAAGCTTGTCCCGGACACTGAGGCGCCCTTCTTTGACGCGGCCGGCAACCAGGTGTATCGGGTCGACCGGGTGGGGTGGATCCGCCGCTTGTTCGATTTGTCCTGCGCCGAGTTCGACCGGCTCAGTCTGGACAAGGACGACCCGGTAACGGCGCTCGAGGCCGAGTTCGACGGCGGGCTGCAGGGCGTGAGCGAGGCTGAGGCCCGCGCGCGCCTGGTAAAGATCGAGCGTTTGCTGGCCGAGTGGGGCAAGGGCCGCAAACTGTACGGCCCGATGTTCGACGACATCTTGAAACTGAAATACCTGCACCAGCGCCACACCAACTACCTGGCGTGGCTGCTTATCCGCTGACATGAGCGCGATCTTCCGTGACGCGCTGCTGGCCCGCCGTGAGCGCTACAACGCCATTTTCGCCGAGGCCCGCCACTACCAGCCCCAACTCGACGGCGCGGCGTTCGGGTTGGTCTTGATTGATTCCGTTGCGCCGCTGGTCGAAGCCGCGGTTGGCGCGGGCGGTGATGCCGGGGCAGTCACCGACGGGCTGTATGTGTGCGCCCTCGAGCTGTATGGCCACGGCATGCTTGGGCCCGAGCGGAATGACCCGTGGGTGACGGCCGGCTGGAAGGCCATGGCGGGCCTGGCGCGCCCGCTCGGGCAGGCCCCGCGGCTGATCGCGGCGGCGGTCAGCAACGCCCTGCGCATCCTGGGCCAGACCCCCGGCGCCCGCCCGCAGGCCTGGCTCGATGGCCTGCGCGCCTGCGTCGAGTTTGCAGATGAGCCCGACACGTTGCTCAAGGCCGGCCAGGCCCTGGCCTGGCGCTGCGGGCTAGCCCACTACCGGCCGGACGCGCTGGCCATCCTCGCGGCCCTGCCGGCCCCGCTGGCCGCCCGTGTGCTGGAGCTGCCCGATCCGGCCAGGGTGGCCGAAGCGCTCTTGCGGATGGCGGTCGATCCGTGGCACGACCCGGGCCAGCCCGCCCATACGCCGCGGCTGACCCGGGTGGCCCGAATCGGCGGGTTTCGCGGCTTTGGCGGGGTCTTTTTGGCCCCGCCCACGGTAACGTTGATCGATGGCGAGTTGCATGCCCAGGATGGGAACGCCGAGGGCGGTATGTGGCGCATCTGTGCCGACGCTTTTGGGGCGACCTTTCATCGGTCCGTCGTCGACAATTGGACGGAGGCGGGCACCCGCGGCAGCCCGTTCAAGCTGGTCAAGGGCCGGGTGTCGAAGATCGGCGCGGGCGAGGCCGACTTCCCCGATCTCGCGGTCGTGAGCAGCGTCGCCGCAACGACGACAACCCTGGCGGCCAGCACCCCGCTCTCGCATTACATCTGGCTGGTCGCGGCGTCTGTCTGAATCACGGAAAACACGGACGCTGCGGATGACGCGGATGACGCGAGCCATGCCTTCATACGCATCGCATCTCCACAACGGCGCGTGGGTGGCTGTCTGAATCACTGATGCGGAAGATGACTCAAATATCGTGAATGGGTCACCCCGGCCCAAGCGACGATCCGTGACATCCGCGTCATCTTCCGCATCAGTGATTCAGACGAATGGGCGCCCACCTCCATGGTTCTGGCGCAACATTCCTTGTACCCCCGCATGCCCCCCGCGCGGGTAAACTGGCCGCATGTCGCGCGCGCGCCTCGCCCTCATCGGCCTGTATGCCCTGGGTGACGCGTGCGCCCTGGCCGCCCCGTTGACCTTGCTCGGCCCGCCCGCCGCCCGCCTCAGCCTCGCAGCCGCCTTCATCGTCGTCGTCCTCAGCCTGTCCGGCACCGCGGCCTCCCGCGTGTCCGTCGTGGCCGCCAATGTCGACCGCGTCCCGCGGATCGGGATCCTGGTCGGACTGTTCACCCTCATCGCCTTTCTCATGGCCGCCTTCTCGGGCCGGACCCTGTCCGCGATCGGCATCGGGGTGGCCGCCGCCCTCGTGTTGTGGTGGCGGGGGATGGCCCTGGGGGGCGAGGAGTTCCAGCCTGATGGCGTCCGCATGCGGCTGTGGCTTGGCCTGGTCCTGGTGGCCGTGATCGGGATGGCCGCCGCCGAGCCCATCCTGATCTTTCTGTTCGTCGCGGCAACCCTGCTCGCCCTGCACATCGCCCACCTCGTCAGTGTGGCCAAAAACCGGGATGTCGATCCGCGCGCCTTTGCCCACCCGCGCTGGGCCCGGGCAATCCTGGCGATCGAGGCGGGCGTCCTCATCCTGCTGCTGCTGGAAATGCTGGTCTTCAACACCGAGGTCGTGGCCCGCATCGCCCAGATCGCGGTGGTCGCCCTGATCTTCCCCTTCGCCGTCCTGGTCGCGCTGATCGGCAGCCTGATCCTGCTCATCATTTCGCCTGAGTTGATCGCCGAGCTCATGCGCCGGATCGCCGAGTTCATGCAGGCTCGACTCCGCGCGTTTGGCTCGGGCAATGGCGCGGCCGACCTCACCCAACAGGCCAGCGATCCAATCAGCCCGGTGGTGAGCGTCGCCCTCGTCATCGGTCTGATCATCGCCGCCATCATCGTCGTCGTCCTGATCGCTGGAGCCGCCCGGGTCGCCGCCAAACGCCGCCTGGCCCGCCCGCCCGGCGACATGCCCGAGGCCGCGCCCGAGCTTGACGCCGAGACCGACGCGTTGCGCTCCGTCGGAGGCCGGGTTGGTGCGCGCCTGTCAAAGCTCTTCGCCGCCGCCACGATTCGTCTGATCTACGCCCGTTTGACCGCCGAGGCCGCCCGGCGCGGCGCGCGGCGCGCGCCCGCCCAGACAGCGCTCGAATACCTGCCCGGCCTGGCCCGGGTCTTCCCCGGCGCCGATGCGGACGCCCGGCGGGTCACCGACGCCTACATCGCCGCCCACTACGGCGAGGTCCCCGACACCCTCGACAAGCTGCGGGCCATCCAGGCCGCCTGGGCGCGCCTGCGCCGGATCGAGCCGCCTGTTGTTCCAGATGCGGCGCCGGCCCTTCGACTCCTTCGACAAACTCAGGGATCAACTCAGGGATCAGCTCAGGCACCGGAGCCGCCTGGATCAAGCACAACGTAAACAACTTATGCAATCCGTCACCCTTCTCGCCGATCGTCTGCGAGCCAACATCCGGACCGTCATCGTGGGCAAGGACGATGTCATCGACCTCGCTCTGATCGCCTTGCTGTGCGACGGCCACCTGCTGCTGGAGGATGTGCCGGGGGTGGGCAAAACCACCCTGGCCAAGACCATCGCCCGCAGTCTGAATGGTGTCTTCAAGCGCCTGCAGGGCGCGCCCGACCTGCTCCCCAGCGATGTGACCGGCGTGTCGTATTTCAACCAGAAGATCCAGGAGTTCGAGTTTCGCCCGGGCCCGGTCTTTGCCAACGTCCTGCTCGCCGATGAGATCAATCGGGCCACCCCGCGCGCGCAGGCGGCCCTGCTCGAGGCCATGCAGGAGCGCCAGACCACCGTCGATGGCGTGACGCATCCGCTGCCAAAACCGTTTCTGGTCATCGCTACCCAGAACCCGATCGAGCTCGAGGGCACTTTCCCCCTGCCCGAGGCCCAGATCGACCGTTTCTTCGCCCGCCTGGCGATCGGGTATCCGAGCGAGCACGAGGAGCGCGAGCTGCTCGCCCGCTATGAGCGGGCCGACCCGCTGCTCACCCTCCAGCCGGTGGCCGAGGCGGCCGAGCTCATCGCCGCGCAGCAGGCCATCCGCACCATCCGGGTCGAGCGCAGCGTCGTCGACTATCTGCTCAAGCTCTGCCGCAGCACCCGCGGCGCGCCGGGCGCGCAGCTCGGGGTGAGCCCGCGCGGGAGCCTGGCCTTGTATCGAGCCGCCCAGGCCCGGTCCGCCCTGCAGGGCCGCGACTTCGCCCTGCCCGACGATGTCAAACGCATGGCCCCGAGTGTGCTCACCCATCGGATCGTCCTCGACGCCCAGTCGCGCCTGCGCAATCGCAGCGCCGAGGACATCCTGCGCGAGGCGCTCGAGCGCACCCCGGCGCCGGTGGATGCCATCTAGATGCATCCGCAGATTACGCCGATTTCCGCAGATTTGGACATGCGTCGCACGAACATGAAAAAGGAATCAGCGGAAATCTGCGGATAGATCCCCGATTTCAGACGCGCAGATACCAGTGGGTTTCATCTAGTCATGGGGTCGCTCTTCAAGCTGTTCTCCCGCCGCCGGACAGACGAGGCGCCGCTCGAGTCGCGACTGGTCTCGCTGCTGCTGCTGGCCGGCTTTATCGGCCTGCTCTGGCGCGTCCCGGCCATGATCGCCCTCTTCCTCATCGGGCTGACCCTGCTCGGGCTGGCCCGCGCTTCGCGCGCGCTGCTGCTGCGCGGCGTGGCCTACGAGCGACGCTTCAGCGCCGACCATGTTTTCGAAGGCGAGCAATTCACCGTTTGGCGGATGACCTCCAACCGCAGCCGCCTGCCGGCCGAGAGCATCCGCATCGACGACATGGCCCCCAAAGAATTTACGTTGATCGCGCAAGCCGCCCAGGGCGATGCGGCTTCCCCGGTGCTGGAGTGGCTGCACGAGAAGGGCAAGTTCGGCCCGGACCTCACTCAGCTCGTCGCGCTGCTGCCCAGGGAGCGGATCAGCCGGGCGGCCCTGTTGCGGGCCAACAAGCGCGGCTACTACCGCTTCCCCGACGCGCGGGTGCGGGTCACCGACGCGCTGGGCCTGGCCGACGAGGACAAGCCGGCCGGCCTGAGCGACGACGTGGTTGTCTACCCTCGCACGTATCCCCGACGCGGACTGCCGGTCGAGAATCGCGAGCCGTTTGGCGCGCTCAGCGCGCTGCGCACCCTGGTCGAGGACAACCTGCGGATCGTGGGCGCCCGCGACTACGCCTCGGGCGACGAGTTTCGCCGGATCGACTGGAAGGCCAGCGCGCGACGGGGCAAGCTGCAGACCCGCATCCACGAGCGGGCCAGCGAGCCGGCCGTCGCAGTCCTTCTCAATGTGACGACGTATGAGCGCGAATGGCAGGGCATTGCGGTCGAGAGCTTCGAGCGGGCGGTCTCTGTGGCGGCCAGTCTGGCCTCGTGGGCCGATGACCAGGACTGGGCGGTCGGGCTGTCGTCCAATGGCAACGCGCCGAATCTGCCGCAGAGCCTGCGGGTGCGCCCGCGCCGCGCGCCGCGCCAGCTCCTGCATGTAATGGAGAGCCTGGCCGCCATCACGGCCTATCCCATCTTAAGCTTCGGGCTGTTCCTTTTCAACGAACAACGTTATTTGCCAACGACCGCCACCCAGATCGTCGTCACCCCGCTGGTCAATCCCGAGCTCATCGACGCGGTCCGCCGGCTGCGAGCGGCCGGTAAACGCATCGCCGTCATCACCGTCGATTGCCCGCCGCCTGAGATCGAGGGGGTGCTGACCGCGCGGGCGGAGGACGTGTGCGTGATATCGTACGCCGATGCCGGACGCGCTCACCCCTGACATCGCCCTGGGCTACGTCACGTCGCTGCTGCAAGCGCTCAAGCCGTTCTCGTATTTTGCCTGGACGGCGGCCGGCGCGCTGATCTTCTGGCTTCTGCCGGTTGGGCGCCGGCGCTACGCCGTTCTCCCGATCAGCCTGGCCATCACCCTGCTCGGCGAAGGC
>JBDSIP010000149.1:0-2631 GCA_039917915.1 Thermoflexales bacterium | reverse complement strand
GCGATGCCCGCCAGCGCCTCAAAGGCGCCGGCTGAAAGAACGAAGGCCTTCGGCCTTTTCGCCCCTCAACCGCCGATGCAACACCCGCGCTCCGCACGGGCGTTGCATCGGCACCTTCTCCCGCTGGGAGAAGGTCATGGGCTCGCACCGGTCGATCACTCTGACAAGGGCGCAGACGCACGGCCCTCTTTGGGACGCCGCTTAACTTAACGCCATTGGGCGAGACGCCCGGACATTGCGCATCTGCCTGGGAACGCGGGCGAGACGCCCGCGTTCCCGGATTCCGCGTCAGGAGACTGCCGCTGTTGAGGTCTTGACAAACAACGTCTGGCATGTTATATAACCTATCGGTTATGAAATCCATGACCCGGATTCCACTGGAGACGCGCCAACTTAACGCGACGTTTGCTGCGCTGGCCGACCCCACTCGGCGGGCGATCCTGTCCCGGCTTGCGTTGGGCGAGGCGTCGGTGATGGAGTTGGCCGAGCCGTTCGCGATCAGCCAACCCGCGATCTCCAAACACATCAAAGTGTTGGAGCGGGCAGGCCTGGTCTCGCGCGGGCGCGACGCGCAGCGCCGGCCGTGCCGCATCGACGCCCGGGCACTGGCAGAGGCCGATGATTGGCTCGAGCGCTATCGACGTTTGTGGGAGGGCAACTACCGCCGCCTGGATGCCTTGCTCGACGAATTGAACCCGTCATAGAACCGGCCCGCGCCAAAACGCGCGCAGGGAGATAACACAATGACAAACGCCTTGACGATCACAACACCCACCGACCGCACGGTCACGCTGACCCGCGTATTCGACGCGCCACGGACCCGGGTGTTTGACTGCTACACCAAACCTGAGCTGGTCCGGCGCTGGCTGCTCGGCCTGCCCGGCTGGTCGTTCCTGGTCTGCGAAATCGATCTGCGGGTCGGCGGGTCATATCGCTACGTTTGGCAGAGCGCCGACGGGGCCAGCATGGGCATGGGCGGGGTGTACCGCGAGATCGTCCGCCCGGAGCGGATCGTCGACGCCCAATTGTTCGACGAGGACTGGACCGGTGGTGAAACGATTGGGACATTGCTCCTGAGCGAGCAGGCCGGCAAGACCACTGTGACCACGACCATCGCCTACGCATCCACCCAGGCCCGCGATGCGGCCCTGCGCACCGGCATGGCCGAGGGCATGGGCGCGGGCTTCGACCGGCTCGCCGACTACCTGGCTTCGCTCGCATAACCATCGACCATGCCGACCCTGAAAACCAGCCCTGCGCTGCAAGGCGCGCCTGACAAGGTCGATGGGTGGATGGACGCCCTCGAGCATCCGCTGAAGCCGGTCGTCCAGGCCTTGCGGACCCTCATCCTGCGCGCCGACAAGACCGTCGGCGAGCATATCAAGTGGAATCATCCGGCCTTCTTCTACACCGGTGAGATGAGACCCTTTGACCCGAAGGAACACAAGCGCTATCTCATCGTCTTCAACCTGCATAGCAAGGACGGCGGCGTGCTGCTCGTTTTTCCGCATGGCGCGGGCGCGGACGATCCAACGGGCTTGCTTACCGGCGATTATGCCGATGGGCGAAGGATCGCGCGGTTTGAGAGCCTGGCCGCCGTAAAGACCGCCAAAGCGCAGCTAACGAACATCATCAAGTCATTGCTGCGCGAGATCAATCAATAAGTTCCTGCTGGAGGTGATATGCCCCGCCTGCGCCGGGGCATATCACCTCCAGCGCCTTTAGGAGAAAATGACATGCAAACCATCACCCCATTTCTGTGGTTCGACAACAACCTCGAGGAGGCCCTGGCCTTCTACACCGGCATCTTCAAGGATTCGGAAATCCTAAACGTCAGCCGGGGCGGCCCCGACGGCCCAGTCTTCATGGCGACCTTTCGCCTGAACGGCCAGGTCCTCATGGGCCTCAATGGCGGGCCGATGTACAAGTTCACCGAAGCGCTCTCGCTGTTTGTGAGTGTCGAGACCCAGGAAGAGGTGGATTATCTGTGGGACGCGCTTTCGGCCGGAGGCCAACTCCAGCAGTGCGGCTGGCTCAAGGACAAGTTTGGCCTGTCCTGGCAGATCGTCCCGACCGCGCTGGGCGAACTGATGGGCGACCCCGATCCGGTCAAGTCCCAGCGGGTGATGCAGGCCATGCTGAAGATGGTCAAGATCGACATCCAGGGCCTGCGCGACGCCTGGGCAGGGCGCTAACGGCTGCGATTGCTGTGCGCGCGCCGGCCAGGGCCGCGGCTTGGAATACCAGGCAAGTCGAAGGGCGGCACCCACGCCGAGTCAATGTCATGCATGCCCTTTCGGCTTTGGCGGCACGAGAATTGGCATGCCAAGCCCCACAGTGCGCGCCCCTTCGGGTCAGCGCGCGCGTCGTGGCGTTTGTCATGCTGAGTATCGTACCGCACCGGGCCGAAGGGGCAGGCAGAAACCGGCGCGCGGCGACGCCCGGCCTGTCACCCTGAGTTTCGTACCGCCCCGGGCTGAAGGGGCATGCAGAAACTGGCGCGCGGCGTGAGCGCAGCGAAGTCCACCAGGACGGCCAGACCCAGGCGTTTGACGGAGTGTCGACGCGGGTCCATCTTCGGGAAGATGGTGCCGCGACTGGGTGTCCGGACTCCGGCCCGAACGCTGCTCA
>JBDSIP010000148.1:0-7118 GCA_039917915.1 Thermoflexales bacterium | reverse complement strand
CAATAGAGTCGTCGGTGTGGTGTGTACCTAGACCCAGATTAAGGTTCCTCACAGTCTTTAGAAAACCTGAGATGGCATCGCGCATGTCAGCGACGTATTCGGCACCAAGCTCTTTCATGAAACATCTCCCGCAATAAGGCAGTCGAAACGGGTGAATGCTACCAACGAAACCCGTATTGCGCCCGACCCAGTCACGCGACGCCGCGAGGTCGCGAAAACAAAGCACAGGCTTCGCGTTTTCGCGTCTTCGCGTGAGGCCTTCCCGTCACCTTTGCGATCTTGGGTGGGATATTGCCCTGGTTGCGAATGCATCTCGCCAATACGGCGGGCGGCGTTCCGCGTATAATCCCGCCACTGTGAATCGAAATGCGTTTGAACTTCGCGCCCGTCGTCGCCTCAGGCCAGGGATCACCAGCCTGCGCGTTCGGCGTCGCGTGTAAACGCGTCCTCTCGAACAAGGCGGATCTCGGGCCTCTAACACGTGTGTTGGAGGCCCTTTCTTTTTGCGGCGCGGCCGCAACCAGGGAGAAAAAGCATGATCAACATTGGCATATTTGGCGCGACGGGCTATACCGGGGTGGAGACGATCCGCCTCCTGCAGCGGCATGGGCACGCGCGCCTGGCCTTTGCCCACTCAGACAGCAACGCCGGCATGCGCCTGTCCGATGTGATCGCCTGCCCCTACGACGTCCCGCTGATCAAGGCCGATGACGCGCCGCTGGACAAGGTTGATGTCGTGTTTTCCTGCCTGCCCCATGGCCCTTCGGCCGAACTGTGCGCCCGCGTGCTCAAGGCCGGCAAGAAGGTTGTCGACTTCTCGGCGGATTTCCGCCTGCGCGATGTGGCCGTCTACGAAGCCACCTACAAGCACACGCATCCGCATCCGGGCCTGATCGCCGAAGCCGTGTATGGCCTGCCCGAGCTCTATCGGGCCGATATCGCCGCGGCCGACCTGGTGGCCAATCCGGGCTGCTATCCCACCAGCGTTGTGCTGGGCGCGCTGCCGCTGCTGGAGTCGGGCGCGCTGGCCGACCCGGTCATCATCGCCGACAGCAAGAGCGGGGTGAGCGGGGCCGGGCGCAAGCCCATCCAGAGCACCCACTTCGTCGAGGTCAGCGAGAACCTCGCCCCCTACAACGTCGGCAACGTCCACCGGCATGTGCCTGAAATCAACCAGACCCTGAACGAAATGGATGGCGGGCGCAGCCCTGGCGGGGTCAACGTGATCTTCACCCCCCACCTGCTTCCGATCAATCGGGGCATGCTCAGTGCGTTGTACTTCCGCCTGACGCCCGACGCGGCCAGGGTCGATTGGCAGGCTGCCTTCACCAGCCGCTTCGAGGGTGAGCCCTTTGTCAAAGTCCTGCCCAGGGGACAAACGGCGACCATCGCCCACGTCGCCCGGACCAACTTGTGCGCGCTTTCGGTCCACCCCATGGGCGGCGGGCTGGGCGACAGGCTGTTGGTTTTGTCGTGCATCGACAACCTGACCAAGGGCGCGTCGGGTCAGGCCGTGCAGAGCATGAACCTCATGTTTGGTCTCGATGAGACCGAAGGGTTGCTCTAGCGTGGCGGACAAGGCTGTTTCCCCAAAGCGAGATACCCCTTCCGAGCCGGGGCAAATTGCTTCGGGAACAAACGATGTTTCCGGTTTCGACATCCGCGAGGCAACGACGGCGGCGGACGTGGAGGCGGTCCGGGCGTTGCTGCGCGATTACATGGCCGAGCAGGGATTGACCCCTGGCAGCAGCCCGCGGGCCTACGAGGATCTCAAGGATCTGCCCGGTCGCTATGCGCGCCCATCAGGGCGCCTGCTGCTGGCCCTGCGGGACGGCCAGCCGGCGGGTTGCGGCGGGCTGACTGACGTGCCCGGACCCAACGGCCCGATCCCGGGCTGGACCGAGATGAAGCGGGTGTATCTGGCGCCTGCCTTTCGCGGGCTGGGGCGGGGGCGGGCACTTGCTCAGACCTTGCTCGGCCAGGCCCGTGAAGCGGGATACACTCGAGTGGTGTTGAGCACCCGCTTGCGCTGGCGTGAAGCGCACGCCATGTATCAGTCCCTTGGCTTTCGCGAAATAGCGCCGTTCAAGCACAAACCCGAGGACATGGGCGACCTGCAATTCATGGCCCTGGATCTGGAATGAACATCATCGAAGCGCGTACCGAAGCCGACTTCGACGCCGTGCGGCGCCTGCTGGCCGCCTATATCGCCGAGCAGGGCTTCAGCCCCAACACCAGCTCGATCTTCCGCGACCTGGGTGAGCTCCCCGGTCGTTACGCGCCGCCGGGCGGCCGGATGCTCCTGGCCATGAGCGGCGACGAGCCGGTCGGCTGTATCGGCCTCGCCAAAGCCACTGATGAAATTGGCGAGCTCAAGCGCCTGTATGTTTCTCCCGCCCGACGCAGCGCAGGCGTCGGCCGAGCCCTGTGCGCCGAGCTGATCGCCCAGGCTCGGGCGGCCAGCTATCAGCAGCTCGCCCTGAGTGCGCGCGATTCGTGGAAACCAGCCGTCACGTTATTTCAGTCGATGGGATTTCGGATCGCCCCGCCCTTCAAGAAGGTCAAGCCGATCGACCTGGTCTTCATGAGCCTGGACCTCACGATCGCGCCGCCCGCGCTGAAACCGGTGTCCAGCGCCCAGATTTTCAAGGTCAGCGGGAGCGACCTGGATGACCCGAAGTTCTCGATTGCCCTGGCCCGCGAGCTGGCCAACCGCTGGCGGGCGGGCACCCGCCTGGCACTCGTCCACGGCGGGGGCAAGGAGCTGACCGACCTGCTGACCGCCCTGCAGATTCCGACCCGTTTCTCGGACGGGCTGCGGGTGACCACCCGGGCCGGCCGCGACGCCGCGCTGATGGTGCTGAGCGGGCTGGCCAACAAGCGCCTGACCGCCGCCATCGTCGGTGAGGGCGTGTCTGCGTTGGGCGTGTGCGGCATCGACGCGGGCGTTGTGCGGGTTGAGCGGATCAACGACGAGCTGCAGTTTGTCGGCAAGCCGGTGGCGGTGCGCGCGTCGGTGTTGGCCGCCTGGCTCGACGCCGGCCTGCTGCCCGTCATCGCCCCGATGTCGCTGGGGGTCGATGGCGAGATCTACAACGTCAACGCCGACCACGTGGCGGGCGCCATCGCCGCCGCGCTGGGGGCCGAGCTGCTGACCTTCATCACCAACGTGCCAGGCGTGCTCGATCAGCAGGCCACGCTCATCCCGACTCTGACCGAACGCCGGACCGAGGCCCTTATCGCGGATGGCACCATCAGCGGCGGGATGATCCCCAAAGTCCGCACCTGTCTTGAGGCGCTCGCCGCAGGTGTCAGCCGCGTGCGCATCACCAACCTCGCCGGCGTAAGCTCCGGCGCCGGCACCGTGTTTACCCACCAGGCGCCCGCGCCGTCGCCATAGTCAACTCCAAAGCAAAATGTCAAAGATCCTCACCTCACTTCCCGCCGGCGAACGCATCGGTATTGCGTTCTCGGGCGGGCTCGATACCTCGGCGGCCGTCGCCTGGATGAAGTCCAAGGGCGGCATTCCGTACGCCTACACGGCCAACCTCGGCCAGTACGACGAGGTCGACTTCGACGACATCCCGCGCCGCGGGCTGCGCTACGGGGCCGAAAAGGCCCGGATTATCGACTGCCGCAAGCAGCTCGCTCACGAAGGCCTGGTCGCGTTGCAATGCGGGGCCTGGCACATCAGCAGCGCCGGGCGGACCTACTTCAACACCACCCCGCTGGGCCGGGCGGTGACCGGGACCATGTTGGTCGAAGCGATGAAGGAGGATGGGGTCAGCATCTGGGGCGACGGCTCGACCTACAAGGGCAATGACATCGAGCGCTTCTATCGCTACGGGCTGCTGGCCAACCCCAATCTCAAGATCTACAAGCCCTGGCTCGATCCGCAGTTCATCACCGAGTTGGGCGGGCGCAAGGAGATGAGCGAGTGGCTGATCGCCAATGGCTTTGAATACCGCTCGAGCGTCGAGAAAGCCTATTCAACCGACGCGAATCTGTGGGGGGCCACCCATGAGGCCAAGCAGCTCGAGTTTTTGAATCAGAGCATGTATCTGGTCCAGCCGATCATGGGCGTCCGCTACTGGGACCCGGCCGTCGAGATCCAGCCCGAGGCGGTCAAAATCGCTTTCGAGGGCGGCTTCCCGGTCGCGATCAACGACGTGTAATATAAGGATACCGTCGCGCTTGTTGTTGAGGCGAACGCCATTGGCGGGCGACACGGCCTCGGGATGAGCGACCAGGTCGAGAACCGCATCATCGAGGCCAAGAGCCGAGGTATCTACGAGGCGCCTGGGATGGCCTTGCTTTTCATCGCCTATGAGCGGCTGGTCAGCGCCATCCACAACGAGGGCACCCAGGACAACTACCGGACCCTCGGCCGCAAACTTGGGCGGCTGCTCTACGAGGGCCGCTGGTTCGATCCGCAGGCGCTGATGCTGCGGGAGAGCCTCGAGCGTTGGGTGGGCAAGGCCGTCACCGGCGAGGTGACACTCGAGCTGCGGCGGGGCGAGGACTACACCATCACCAACACGAGCGGGCCGCACTTGACTTATCACCCCGAGCGGTTGACGATGGAGAGCGGGCAGGGCGAGTTCGGGCCGACCGACCGGATCGGCCAGCTCACCATGCGCAACCTCGACATCGCCGACAGCCGGCAGAAACTGAAGGTCTATGGCGATGCGGGTGTAATGCGGCTGAAAGCGGGCGGTGATGCGGGATTGCTGGATACCTTCACGGGCACAGACTAGATGCCCTAAGTCGAGCTCAGTCCGGAGGTGATCATCCCCGGCTCCGTCGGAGACGATCACCTCCGAAAAACAGTTCTGACGGGAAGATGGGCAGCAAGGACAGGCTCGAAGGCGCGCGGAAAGAAGACAGTGCAAGCGGAAATCAGACAAGCCACCCTCGACGACGTGCCGGGCATCTCCCGGCTCGTGGCCGATAACGCGCGCCGGGGCGGTTTGCTCCCGCGCAGCGAGGCCAACATCCGCGCCTCGATCGACAACTTCCTGGTTGCCGAGCTGGGCGGCCGGGTCATCGGGTGCGGGTCACTCCTGCCCATGAGCGCCAACCTGGCCGAACTGCGCTCGCTGGCGGTGGACGCCGAGATTCGAGGCGGGGGGATTGGCGCCCGGCTGGTTGCCCGCCTGATCGAAGCCGCGCGCGAGCGGCAGTTTTCGACGCTGTTTGCCCTGACCCGGGCAATCACCTTTTTTGAGAAGTGCGGCTTCAACGTGACGCCCAAGGAAAACTTCCCGGAAAAGGTCTGGAACGATTGTGTGGCTTGCCCGTTGCTGGCCAACTGCGACGAAGTGGCGGTCACGCTTGAGCTCGATGACGCGCAGGAAGCACCCGTCCGAAATGAGGGATTTGCAATCCTGGAGCCGGCCCAGTTGCTGGCTGAGCGGAGGAAGGGAAAAATGACCAAGCGCCAGAATGTGAACAAGGTCGTGCTCGCCTACAGCGGCGGGCTGGACACATCCGTCATCGTGCCGTGGCTGAAGGAGAACTACGGCTGTGAGGTCGTGGCCTTTGTCGCCGATGTAGGGCAGGGGGATGACCTCGATGCGATCCGCGATAAAGCGCTGAAGAGCGGGGCCAGCAAGGTAATCGTCGAGGACCTGCGCAATGAGTTCGCCAGGGAATACTTGTTTCCGCTGGTGCAGAGCGGAGCCGCATACGAGCACGGCTATCTCCTCGGGACTGCCATCTCGCGCCCATTGATCGCCAAGTATCAGGTTGACGCCGCGTCGCGGGAAGGCGCCGACGCGGTCGCGCATGGCGCAACGGGAAAAGGCAACGACCAGGTTCGCTTCGAGCTGACCTATATGGCCTTGAACCCGCGTCTGAAGGTCATCGCCCCGTGGCGCGAATGGGCATTCAAAGGCCGCGAAGACCTGATCGCCTACGCCAAAAAGATGAACGTGCCGCTGGGCCATGGGGCCAAAAACATCTACACCCGCGATGGCAATCTTTGGCACCTGAGTCATGAGGGCGGCGATCTGGTCGACCCATGGGTCGAGCCGCGCGAGAGCGTTTATGAGCGCAGCGTCTCGCCCGAGACGGCGCCAGATACGCCCGAGTATGTCGAAATCGAATTCGTCAGTGGTGTGCCGCGCCGGGTGAATGGGAAGAGCATGGGGGCGGCTGAGATCATCCTGCTGCTCAACGAGTACGGCTTGAAGCACGGGGTGGGGCGGGTCGACATGGTCGAAAACCGGCTGGTCGGGATGAAGAGCCGGGCGGTCTATGAGACGCCGGGCGGCACGATTCTGCGGGCCGCCCACCAGGGCATCGAACAGCTCACCCTCGACCGCGAGACGATGGCGTTCAAGCAGGTGGCCGCCCTCAAGTTCGCCGACATCATCTACGATGGGCGCTGGTTCACCCCGCTGCGCGACGCGCTTCAGGCCTTCATTTCGGTCACCCAGCGCGATGTGACCGGCACGGCAAGGGTACGGCTGTTCAAGGGCGCGGCCACGCTGGCCGGTCGCAAAGCAACGTATTCACTGTATCGAGAGGACCTCGCCACATTCTCGCGCGACGATGTCTACAATCAGCGCGACGCCGACGGATTCATCCGGTTGTTCGGGCTGCCGATGCGGGTTAAAGCTCAGGTCGATCTGAATCGGGTCGTGCGAGCGGCGCCGATGGATCCGGCGCCGGGCGACAAGCGGGACTGACTATCATGATTCGCATTCTGTATCGTAACGCGGCCGGCGAGATCAGTGTCGAACACACCCCGGAGCAGCTTCCCGCGTTGCTCGAGGACAGCAAAGGTCTGGTCTGGGTGGATGTGTATTCGTGGCTCTCAAAGTCAGCCCCCGAAAATCAGCCATCCGAGACGTTTGCTGCGGTGCACGCAATGCTGCGGGACGTCTTTCACTTTCATCCGCTCGCGATCGAGGATGCGATGAACGATTCCAACGTGCCCAAGGTCGACGATTGGGGCGAGTATCTGTATCTCACCCTGCACGCCGTCGACTTCGACAAGAGCATCGAAGACATTGATCTGCACGAGCTCGACGTCTTCGTCGGCGCCAACTATCTGGTCACCTTGCGCGAGGAGGAAATACGGGGCATCGATCGGGTCTTTAAGCAGGCTACCC
>JBDSIP010000147.1:0-5188 GCA_039917915.1 Thermoflexales bacterium | reverse complement strand
CCCGTTCCCGTTCCCGTTCCCGTCGACGTTGACGTTTGCGTTTACGTTTACGTCGACGTTGACGTTGACGTTCACGTTCCCGTCGACGTTGACGTTTACGTTTACGTTTACGTCGACGTTGACGTTGACGTTCACGTTCACGTCGACGCAAACGGAAACGTGAACGTCAACGTCAACGTCAACGTCAACGTCAACGTCAACGAGAGCGTGAGCGTGAGCGTGAGTCGAAGCGGGGAGGTTTCCCCCAAGTACAATCCACGGCGATGTCATCCACACCGAAACGCATTGCCGTCATCGGCGCAGGCGCAGCGGGATTGAGCGCCGCCTTCGACCTGCTCAAAAGGGGTCATGCAGTCACCGTTTTCGAGGCCAGCAACAAGCCGGGCGGTCTGGCGGCCGGATTCAAACAGCCCAACTGGGACTGGACAGTTGAGAAGTTCTACCATCATTGGTTCGCCTCCGACGCCGACATGCTGGCTCTCGCTGCCGAAATGGGCGTGAGCGACAAGGTCCGCTTCATGCGCCCGGTCACCGTGTCGTATTACAAGGGCGACTTCCTGCAGCTCGATTCGCCACTCTCGGCCCTGCTCTTCAAGGGGCTGAGCCTGCTCGACAAGATCCCCTTCGGTCTCTCGGGCATCTATCTCAAATTGACCTCAAATTGGAAGGCCCTCGAGCGCTACACGGCCCATGAGTGGCTCTCGCGCTGGATGGGCAAGGGCGCCTATGAACTCCTGTTCGAACCCCTCCTGATCGGCAAGTTCGGCGCCTTCGCCCGGCAGGTGAATATGGCCTGGTTCTGGGCCCGGATCAAGGCCCGTACCAGTCGGCTCGGCACCTACGTCGGGGGTTTCCAGACCTTCTTCAATGACCTGGCGGCCCAGGTCGAAGCGCGCGGCGGAAAGATCGCCTACCGATCCCCAGTTGAGCGCCTGGATCTCGACGCAGCGTCGCAGACGTGGACGGTCAATCTCAAAGGCGCTGCGCCGCAAACCTTCGACCAGGTCGTCAGCACGGTCTCGCCTCGGCTGATGACCCGCCTTGCCCCGCAACTACCGCCGGAGTATCTCGCCGCGTTGGGTGAACTCAAATCGCTGGGCGCGGTGGTCATTGTGTTCGCCCTCAAGCGCCAGCTCAGCGAGAAGGGCCACTACTGGCACAATCTTCCCAAGAGCGCGGGCTTTCCGTATTTGGCAATGTGCGAGCACACCAACTTCGTCTCGCCTGAGCACTTTGGCGGGCAGCACATCGTCTATTGCGGCGATTACCTTCCGCCCGATCATCCCCATTTCAGCATGAACGACGCCGAGATCCGGGCCGTGTTTGCCCCCTCGCTCAAGCGCTTCAACCCCGCCTTTGACGAGAGCTGGATCGACGACATGTGGGTGTTCCGCGAGGCCTATGCCCAGCCCGTGCCGCTGCTCAATCACTCGCGCAACATCCCGCCGATCAAGACTCCGCTCCCCGGCCTGTGGTTTGCCTCGATGAGCCACGTTTACCCGTGGGACCGCGGCACGAACTACGCGATCAAGATCGGGCGGCAGGTGGCGGCGGAAATGGGCGTCTGACCAGGCGGGCTTCAACCCCCCGATATCTTGCCGAGTTGCGTCACCGCCGCGCGAAAGTCCTTGGGATAGGGTGCTTCGTAGGTGATACTCTCGCCGGTCGCCGGGTGGCGCAGGGTGAGCGAAAGCGCATGCAACGCCGTGCGCCCGATCAGCGGGCGCTCATCGTCGGTGTCATGGGCGGAGGGCCGATAGCCGCGTTTGATCATCGACAGGAACAGCGGTTTGCCGTCGCCGTATAGCGGGTCGGCGATCAGCGGCGCGCCCAGCGACGCGGCATGCACCCGGATCTGGTGCGTTCGTCCGGTCTCGGGCGCCGCCTCTACCAGCGAATACCCCTTGAAGCGTTGGACGATCTTAAAGCGGGTGACCGAGGGCTTGCCCTCGCGCGTGTCGACCACCGTGCGATGGCGCTTGTCGCCGTCCACCAGCAGCGGCGCCTCGACCACGCATTCGACTTCCTGCGGCGCGCCCGCGCACAACGCATGGTAGATCTTGGCCGCCTCGCGCTCCTCAAACTGCAGGCTGAGCGAGCGATGGGCCGCCTCGGTCCGGGCGAACGCCAGCACCCCGCTCGTGTCGCGGTCCAGCCGATGAACCAGCCAGACCTTGCCCAGCGAGGCCGTCACGGCCGTATGCATGTCGTCGGTCTCGCTGCGGTTGGGGTCGTGGACAGCGCTCACGCCGGCCGGTTTGTTCACGACGACGATATCCTCGTCGATGCTGATGATGTCGATCTTCATGGTGTCGCGGGTTCCTATTTGAGCGCTTCCAGGTCAATGAAACGCACGACGTCATCGGCGCTCAGGTAAGCAAGTCGTTTGCCATCGGCGCTGATGGCGATGCCGACCGCGTTGGTTGGAGCGTCAACGCGAAAGGCGATCCTTCCGTCGCGGGCGTCATGGATTGTAAGCGTCGATCCGGCCGCCCCGCTGGTTGTGAGTGACGGATACAGCGCCGCCAGCCACTTGCCGTCGCCGCTAAAGGCAACCCGAAAGGTTTGGGCTTGCGAGCCGCCGACGGTCTCCGAGCCAGCCGTCACCATGTATTTGAGGTTTCCCGCCGCCGCATCCCACACCTTGATCCCGTCCTGGGCTGAGGCTGCGGCCGCGAGCTGGTTGTCCGGGCTGAGCGCAAGTTGCAGCGCGTTCGGATCGCGCCGGAACTGGAGGATGAGCACCCTGCTCCATTTCGACAGGCGCTCGCTGCGGGCCACATCCCATATTTCGAGCCCGTCGCCGCGGGCAATCAGGATCCGCCCGTAGTCCGGACTGACCGTGAAGCTCTCAAAGGTGGGGATCTCGCCGGTCTTATATGGACGGTAGTAACCGGTATTGACCCGAGTCTCAAAACCGAAGTAACGGATCTCGGACCCGTCCCGCGGGCGGTAAAACAGATAACTGCCGCCGCTCGAGAAACGCGGCTGGGCGGCGCCTGGAAAGAAATAGCTGATCACGCCATCGGCGTTGAGATCGACGACATTGAGTCCGCTGGTGCCGTCGCTGGCGTTTGCGTTGCGGGTCTGGGCCGCCGCATCCGAGACCGCCAATCGCGCGCCATCCGTGCTGAAGGCGACCTCAACCGGTTGGCGCAAGTCGGTGGGAAGCTGGCGGGCAAGACGACCGGTGCCGGTATCGTACAGCGCAAATGCGCCACCCAGTCGTGGCGCGGCCAGCAGGCGCCCGTCCGGGCTGAAGGCCAGGGCCCGCGCGGCGGAAGAGGTCGACTGGGCATACCCAGCCACCGCGTTGATCAAGGCGCCCTGCTCCAAATCCCACACGCTGAAGCCATCGTTGAGGATGACGATGGCGCGCTTCCCATCGGGCGAGGCGACGATGCTTTGGCTCCCAAAGCGGCTGGCCGAAAAGTTGAGCTTGCGCAGTGCGCGGCCTGTGTTGACGTCCATCAAGGCCAGGGTGGCTTCGTCGCGGCTGGAGGCCGCCGTCACCAATAGGACCGTGCCGCCGTCCGCGCTGGCCCAGATCGGCCGGGCGAAGCCCGAGCTCTCCCGAACCGTGGTGATGACGGCCCCGGTCGCAAGATCCAGCGCCTGCACCCCGTTCAGGTCGCTGACAAAGGCCCGCTGGCTGTCGGCGCTAAACACGGCTTCGGCCACGAATCCGCTCGGGTTGCGGAAGGAGCGCGAAGGGGTGTCGTTGCGCGCGTCGATGAACTCGAGGCCGCGCCCAAAGGCGACGGCGGTCACCCAGTTGCCGTCCGGGCTGAATCGGACGTCCGTGGCCCGGCCCACCAGGCTCAGCACCGGGCGGAGCAGGGCCCCGCTATTCCCGTCCCGGATTTCAATCGTGTTGTCGGTCGTCGCGATCGCAATCCGGTTGGCGCCAAAGTGATAGTCGATCGAGAGCGTGCGGGAGGCCGGCAGACTGGCCAGCAACACCGTGCGCGGCTGATAGGTCGCAGCATCCCGCAGGATCAGGCCGTTGCTTCCCCCGCCCGCCGTCGCGACCATGGCCGCGTCGGGGCCAAGCCGGGCAAAGGTGTCAAAGGTTGAATGGCAAAGTTGCAGTCGCAGCGTGGTGGCGTCGTAGGCGTAGAGTCCGCTCGTGCTGCGGATCCAGATTGAACGCCCGTCGGGCGCCCACTGCGCCCGACTGATCGCGCCGCGCCCAATCCGGCTGAGCTGGCCGTTGCTGAATCCGACGCTGCACTCATCGCCGGTGGTCTCAGTCACGGGACGGGGGGTGGGGGCTGGGGTCGGCACGACCTCAGGCGGGCGGCCGAACCAGGCAATCCCCGCGACGGCAGCGCCGATCGCGACAACGGCGACCCCGGCCGCGATCAGACGCGCGACAAGACCGCGCGAAACGCGGAAGGCCGGCCGAATCTCATCGTCGAGGCGCGACACGGCCGCTTCGTCGGCGCCCACGTAATCGAGGCCGGGCGGAATCGCGAGGGCCGCCTGGGTCGCAAGAGCCTGCCCGATCGTGTCTTCCTCGAACAGGCCCTGAAACTCAATATCGCGGGTGTCATCGTCGGCGCGTGACAGCGATTCGGCCAGCTCGCGCTTGGCTTTCCGGAATCGGCGGACCGCCTCCGCCGAGGAACAGCCCAGCGCATAGGCGAGCGCTTCGTTTTTAAGCCCGCTCACAAAACGCAGACAGATCACCGCCCGGCCGTCCGGCGAGAGCCCGCCCAGCGAATCCCAGATCAGCCCGCGCATTTCGCGCTGCACGGCGGTCTCTTTGCCGGTTGCATCGGTGAGCCAGACGGGATCGTCCGAATCCGGACGCCCTCCGGTGAGCCGGGCGGCGTTAAGGCGCACACCGCGCAGCCAATGCAATCGGAATTCAGAGGAGGGTAGCGGCAGGGTCGCCTGGGCGATCTCGGGCGCCTTTTCGGCATGGCGCGTGACAAGATAAGCCAGACGGACCGCTTCGATCTGGTGCTGGTGGATGAGGTCGTCCAGGGCAATAGGCTGGTTGGACTGTGTCACATCGCGTTCAGGAATGTGAGTCTAGCACCGGGTCATTTCCGCGGCCCGCCTGCCGCTGTTGGTTATGGCTGAAACTCAGGAACGGATGCCTGTCACCCCGGCGCAAGCACGGGGAACGTCACCCCAGCGAAAACCGGGGAACGTCACCCCAGCGAAAGCTGGGGTCCAC
>JBDSIP010000146.1:0-3968 GCA_039917915.1 Thermoflexales bacterium | reverse complement strand
TCCTGGGCGATCCGGAACAGCGCAAGCTCCGTCTCGGCCGCAAGACGCGGCACGTCCGTATCGCAGGTGAAGGACACCCGGATCGCGGTCGAAACCTCAGGCGGCGCGGCCGCGGTCGTTTCGTCGGCGAGCCGCTCCAGCGCCGCGACCAAACCCGCGTCCTCGAGATAGAGCGGACGGAGCGCCCGGCTGAAGCGTCGTAAATTCTCAACCATCTGCAGGGCCATCTGACGCAGAGTTTCGATTTTGGCCGCGAGCAGGGGGTTGTCGCGTTCGCTCGTGATCCGCAGGGTCTGGGCGCGCTGACTCAGGAAGATCAGATTCTGGAGCGTGTCATCGTGCAGTTCCCGGGCCAGGCGGGCGCGCTCGATTTCCTGGGCGGCGGTGACCGCGCTGGCATAGCCGCGCAGTTGCTCCTGGTCGGCCTGGATCCGCCCTGCCATCGTGGCCAGCGCGGCCTGCAATTGGTTGACTTCTTCGATGCCGCCGACGCGCTCAGCCACCGCATCGAAATCGCCTGCGCCCAACCGGACGGCCTGATCGCCAAGCTTCTGTAACGGCTGCACGATCCGGCGCACCCCAAATACCACTGCCAGAGCCGCCAGCACCAAAACGGGAAAAGTGGTCAATGGCACGGCGAGCGAGTACCGCATCAGGGGGTCGACCGCGTGTTCCCAGGGCTCTTCGACAATCAATCCGAATTCTCCCGGCCGCCCATTGACCAGAATCGGCGCAAACGCGATGACATGCTCTGGCCCGCCGGGTTCGTCGGCGCTATAGGTGATTCCTTGGTCTCCGCGCAAGGCCTGTGCCACGCCGGCGTGGCCGGACAGTTCTCCCGGCATTCGGGCATTCCCAGCGGCAAACACAGCCCGGCCCCGGGCATCGAATACAACAAACGAGACATCGCCGTCGGAGGGGAACACATTGGCTATCGCCGCGTCCAGCCGCAGCCGGGCCAGGTCCGCCGTCGCCGGTGCTTGCTGTTCGACCAGGTTGCCAATCAGGTGAGCCGCGACCTGCGCAGTGCGCCCATCCCGCTCGGCGACCAGTTCGCGCATGGCATGGTTGTGCAGATAGATGCTGCCGAACGAGATCACCCCGATGACGGCCGTGAGCGGAAGGATGGTGACAAACAGCAACTGGGCCGTCAGCCCGCGCAGGGATTGTCTTTGGAATCCGGCCATGCTCAACCGGCTACGATCAGGCCCAGCCGCAGGCCGATCATGACGGCGTCTGTGCGACTCTGAGCCTGCAACTTGGCGAAGATATTCGCGATGTGCCCCTGAACGGTTCGGTCGCTGATCCCGAGCCGCGCCCCGATGGCCTTGTTCGTCAGGCCCTTGGCGACTAGCGCAAGCGCTTCGACCTCGCGCTGGCTCAGGGGCTCTTTTGGCGCTTCACCGCCCACCCGGCCGGTCTGCGCCGCGCGCTGCATGAGCCGCGCGATCAGCGTCTTGTCGAGCGCGGACTGGCCGGCATGCACGTCCCGAACCGCGTCAATCAAATCGCTTGCTTCGGTCGTCTTTAACAGGTAACCGTTCGCGCCTGACTGAAGCGCCTGCATGACAAACGGTTCGTCATCATACGCCGACAGGATCAGAATGGCGACCGGATTGCCCTCGGCCCGCAATGCGCGGGTGACTTCGATGCCGGTTTTCAACGGCATCTGGATGTCCAGCACCAGCACATCCGGGCGCAGTTCGCGCGCCAGCCGGAGCGCTTCGGCGCCGTCACCGGCCTCACCCACAATCCGCAGATCGGGATCAAGCTCCAGGAATTCGCGGATGCCCGACCGCATCAGACGGTGGTCGTCGGCGAGGAGGACCGAGAGGGTGTCAGCCATTCCGTGGGGCGGGTGATTCCAAGTCGCGCCCGGCGAAGCCAAATGCTTCGTCCAGTCGCGGCACAACGGCAAGACCGGCGCCCAGGCCCGCGAGCACCCCGGAAAACAGCCGCATCATCCAGTTAAATGAACCCAAACCGTCGCCAGAATACACCCATTCGGGCCAACTGTTTCCGGACAGCGCGCGAAGCCAGTTGTTGCTGTCCCGAAAGCCCTGCCCGATCCCGCTCAGATCGGAGATCAAATGCGTGCCGCCATCAACGGCCAACGGCAGAAGCAATACTGCGAGCCAGAAAATCGGGAGTGGCCGGATGCGGCGCCTGGAAATCGCGTAGGCCACGCCCGCCAGCCACAGGCTGGTGTAGAGCGAGACCATCCGGTCGGACCAGGCCACTTTGTAGCCCATTGAGGCGTTGCCAACAAAGTCGCGCAGGCTGAGCGGGTCGCTCGAGCCGGTCACCGCCGCGATCTGGGTGATCGAGTACATAAGTTGATCGCCAAACAGAAAGTATGAGCGCTCGGCCAACTGGTGGCATTGCAGGCCGTAGAAGAGATAGCCGACGCGCGCGAGGCCGGTCGCCCCGACGGCCATCAGCGCCGGCACGAGCCACGGGGTGAGCGTCCACGCGCCGCCGATGACGTTGAAGGCGGCCAGCCAGTGGCGGGCGAGCCCGCTGGTGGAAGCCGATCCGGGCGCAGGGCGAATGGAGTGCGCGGTTCTAATCATTTAGGTTTCGGCCTCACGCCGTGGCAACGGGTTTTGCGCGGAATCGGTTGAGCGCCAGCGCATTGAGGGTGACGATGACGGTGCTCGCGCTCATTAGCAGAGCCGCCCACTCCGGCCGCAGTTGAATGCCCAGAGACGGATACAACACGCCGGCCGCGATCGGGATCGCCAGCACGTTGTAGATGGCCGCCCAGAACAGGTTCTGTTTGATCTTGGTTTGGACAGCGCGGGCCAGGGTGATTCCCCAGGCCACGTCGGACGGATCGTTCTTGACCAGCACCACGCCGGCAGTCTCAACCGCCACATCCGTGCCCGCCCCAATCGCAATCCCGACCTGGGCCTGGGCCAGCGCCGGCGCGTCGTTGACGCCATCCCCGACCATCGCCACGTGGCGACCTTCGTTCTGCAGCCGCTGGATTTGGGCGGCTTTATCCTCAGGCAGCACTTCGGCCATTACGGTATCCATGCCGAGTTGCCGGGCCACGGCCTCAGCTGTGCCGCGCTGGTCGCCGGTCAACATCGCGCTGCTCACCCCGATCGCGTGCAGGTCGCGGATCGCGCGCCGGGCCGATTCGCGGATCTTGTCCGCCACGGCGACCAGGCCGATCGCAGTCCCATTCACGGCCACGAACATGGCGGTCTTGCCTTCGGCCGCAAGCCGGGCCGAGTCGGCTTCGAGCGCGCGCGCGTCCACATGCTCGCGCGCCATCAGTCGGGCGTTGCCGATGAGTACCTTCGCGCCGCCCACGGTCGCGACAACGCCGTGCCCGGAGACCGAATCAAATGCCTCGGGCGTCTGCGGGGCAAGCCCGCGCGCCAGGGCTTCGCGCACGATGGCTTCGGCTAGAGGATGCTGAGATGGCTGATCGGCCGAAGCGGCGTACTTCAGCAACTCATCGGCGCTTCCGTCTTTGACGGGCACGATGTCGGTTACGCTCGGTTTGCCCTCGGTGAGGGTGCCGGTCTTGTCGAACACCACCATGTTCACGCCCGCCGTGCGCTCCATCTCCGTCGCGTTCTTGAACAGGACGCCGTTGCGGGCGCCTTTGCCCACTCCGACGGTGATGGCCACCGGGGTGGCAAGCGCCAGGGCGTCCGGGCAGGCGATGACGAGCGCGCTCACGGCGAAGGTCAGGGCGAAAACGACGCCCCGCCCGCCAAACGCCAGCCATGCCGCAAATGTGATCAGACCCGCGGCGATGGCGGCATAGACAAGATACTTGCCTACCGTGTCGGCCAGCCGCTGCGACGGGGCTTTGGACGATTGAGCGGATTTCACCATCTGCGCGATGCGCGAGAGCGCGGTGTCGGCGCCAACGGCGGTCGCCTTAAAGTGAAACGCGCCAGTTTGATTGGTTGTGCCGCCGATGACCTTGTCGCCCTCGGTTTTTGAGA
>JBDSIP010000145.1:0-4777 GCA_039917915.1 Thermoflexales bacterium | reverse complement strand
TTCGCGGCAGCGACCTGATCCTGCACGCCGGCGATCTCGAAGACACCCGCTTGATCGATCAACTCGCCCGCATCGCGCCGGTCTACACCGTGCGGGGCAACATCCATTGGTCATACAGCACCGGCACCCATGACCTCGACCAGCCCGAGGCCATCACCCTCAAGCTTGGCCCGCGCACCCTGTGGATGACCCACGGACACCTGAGCTTCGGCTACACGATGGTCGACAAGTTCATCCAATTCGCCCAACGCCCAACGCTCGAAGACGTCAACCAGACCATCATCGCGCGGCTCGACCGGGCCCGCCCGCCCGGGGCCGATATCGTCGTCTTCGGGCATTCGCATAACCCGTGCATCGTGAGTCAAGCCGGGGTCCTGTTCTTCAACCCCGGGGCCATCGTCGGCACCGAGCATTTTCGGGGTGAATCGCGCCGGCCCTCGATCGGGCGGCTGACCTTCGATGATCAGGGCGGCGTCACGCCCGAGATTCTTACATTGCCCGCCTGAGAGACCCATGATCCCCATTCGACTCGAACTGCGCAACTTCCTCGCCTACCGCGATGCCGATCCACTGGATTTCACCGGTCTGCGCATGGTCTGCCTGACCGGCGAGAACGGGGCCGGCAAAAGCTCGTTGTTGGACGCCATCACCTGGGCCCTGTGGGGCCAGGCCCGCGCCCGGCGCGACGATGAGCTGATCGCGCAGGGCGAAACCGAAGCCCGGGTCTCCCTGACGTTCTCTGAAGGCGACCAGACCTTCCAGGTCGTCCGCACCCGCAAGGTCGGGCGAGCCACCCAAAAGGGCCGCGCCCCAACGACCTCGGGAACCCTCGACTTCTTCATCGAAGACAGTGGTTCGTGGCGCGCGCTGACCGAACCGCGCGTGGCCGAAACCCAGGCCAGGATCGAGCGCTTGCTCAACCTGAGCTACGAAACCTTCATCAACTCGGCCTACCTCAAGCAGGGCCGTGCCGACGAGTTCACTCTGCGCAGCCCGGCTGAGCGCAAAGCCGTCCTGGCTGAAATTCTGTCGCTCGACTTCTGGGCCGAGGCCGAGGAACGGGTAAAGACGCGCCAGGCAGCCGTCGAACGCGATCGCCAGCTCAAGGCCGTCGAATTTGAGCGGACCGAGGCCGAGATCGCCCGGGCTCCGGATTACGAGCGCGATCTGGCCGCCGCGTCCGAGATCGAGGCCGCCGCCCGGGTGGCAATGGAACGCAGCGAAACCGAAGTCAACGAGTTTCAGCGCGTGCGGGCGCAGGCCGCCGCGGTGCGCGGTCAGATCGGGCAGGCCCGTGATCGCCTCGCGGCGACCCAGGCCGACCGCGATCGACATGACCATGAGGCCAGCGCCCAGGCCCGCGCGCTGGCGGAGGCCGAGTCTGCGCTTGCCCAACGTGAGGACATCCTGCGCGGCGTGGCCGCCCTGGAAGCCGCCCGGTCCGAAAACGAAAGCCTGAATCTGAAGCTGGTCAGCTTGACCGAGCTGAATTCGCGCAAGACGGCGGCCGAGGCGGCCCTGGCCGATGCGCGACGAGCGCTCGAAAGCGCCCGCGACGCTGCCGATGCGCGCCTCGCCACGCTCGAGGCCGAAGCTGCCGCGATCGATCGGCTGGGCGCGCAACTCCTGGACGTCAACGACGCGGTCACCGTCCTCAATGCCAACGCGAGGCGGCGCGAGGCCCTCCTGCGCGACCTGAGCGACGCGCGCGAGCGCCAGGGCGGCAGCCGGGCAGAAAACGACGCGCTCAAGCGCGATATGAACGACCTGGCCGGCCGGATTCGGGCGCTCGAGAGCGTTGGCGCGACCTGCCCGACTTGCGGGCGTGAACTGGCCGAGATCGACCGGGTCCGGCTCCTGGCCGACTGGCGTGCCCAGGGCAAGCGCCAGGGTGACACCTTCCGGGCCAACCAGACGGCCATTCAGCATCTGTCCGAACACGTCGGCGCCGTGGAAGCTGACCTGGGAACGCTTGCCCAGGCCGCCCTGCGCCTGCCTGCCCTGCAACGGGAGGGGAGCGCAATCGAGGAACGCCTGGCCAGGGCGAGCCAGGCCGCCGACCGCATCCCTTCCGCGCGCCTCGAGCGGGATGGCCTGCGCGACCGCTTGGCGGGCCAGGCCTATGCCCCGGACGCCCGCTTTGCGTTGGCCGGGGTTGTGGATGAGCTCCGCGTCCTGGGCTACGACAACGCCGCCCACGCTGCCCTGCGCGCCCGGTTGGCTGGCTTGCAGGGCTGGGCCGAGCGCAAGTCGCAGTTGGATCGGGCTGAGGTCGGGGCGCAGGCCGCAAAGCATGCCCTGGATGCGATCGGGCTGCGCCGCGAGGCCGTTGACGCCCGGGCGCAACAGGAGAGCGCCCACCTCGACGCGCTGACGCAGGAGTTGCGCGGTCTGGACGATCGGTTGAAGGCGGCGCCCCAGGCCGAAGCAGCCCTGCAACGCAGCCGGACGGAGTTCTTTGCTGCCCAACGCAAAATGGGCGAAGCGCAGCAGCGCCTGGCCGCGTGCCGGGCCATGACCGCCGCCCGCGACCGGCTTGGGGCAGAGTTGGAAAGCCTGGCCACCGAGGAGTCACTCCTGCGCGAACTGCGCGAGGCTTTTGGCAAGAACGGCGTCCCCGCCATGATCATAGAAAGCGCCCTGCCCGAGCTTGAGAACAACGCCAACGCGCTGCTGGCTCGCATGTCCAACGGCCGGATGAATGTGCGCTTCGAGACTCAGCGCGCAATCCAAAGCGGCGACGCCCGCGAGACACTCGAGATTCGGATCAGCGATGAGCTGGGGGAGCGCCCCTACGAGCTATTCAGCGGCGGCGAGGCGTTCCGGGTGAATTTCGCGATCCGGATCGCGCTCAGCCGCATGCTCGCCCACCGGGCGGGCGCCCGGTTGCAGACGCTGTTCATCGATGAGGGCTTCGGGACCCAGGACGCCCAGGGCCGCGAACGGTTGATCGAGGCTATCAAGACAATCGAGCCTGACTTCGAGCGGGTGATCGTTATCACCCATATAGACGAATTGCGGGACGCATTTCCGGCCCGAATCGAGGTCACGAAAACGCAGCGCGGCAGCATCGCGCGAGTCGTCTGACCCGCGTGATGCCGCCGCGCGATATAGGGCTTCCACGTTTGGCGCGGAAGCTGCAGGGTTTGCGCCCTAGGCTGCTTTCTTGGTCGCTTTCACGGCCGCCTTCTTGGCGGGCTTCGCGGCGACTTTCGCCTTTGCGACAGGCGGGGCCTCGTCGATCAAGGGTTGGGCGCGGGCATAGGTGACCTCGCGTTCCTTCTTGAGGTCCGAGGGCTTGATCCCGAGCGACGCCATCTTCTCGCGCTCCAACTTGCGCCGCGCGGCGATCGCCGCCTTCAGGGCCGCATCGCGCGAGCCATAGCGGGTGAAGTAGAAGGCGTAGTTGCGGGCCTTGCCATCGTCGCCGCGCCAATACACGGTGAAGCAGGGCATGAGCTTGCCCGAGCCGCTCTTCTTGGACGTCTCACTCACCCCAACCACACCCAATTTGTTATTGGGCTGCGCGCGGGTACGAAATGGCTTGCGGGTGGACGGCTCCTTCGCGACCTGTGCGGTCAGGAGCGCCAGAAAGCCTTTCGCCTCGGTGAGGGCCTTGCCCTTGCCGCCAAACTTCTTGTCGCTGAACAGCTTGGAGTAAACCTTGTAGTTGCGATACGCCCGGACAAACCATCCGTGCGTTCGACCGTGGTCCATTCTCGATATGCCTTTCATTTATGTACCGCCTTTTGGGTTAGCCCCGCATCGTTTTGCAGGGTATTGGGCGCAGTATAACCGGTTACGTCAGGTTTGCAAGCAAGCGGTATACATCCTCAGGAAACGGCAGGGCGGGAATTGCCCCGCGCCGGGTGGCCGTCAGGGCGCCGGCCGCGTTCGCGAACCGGTAAACCCGAATGAGTTCATCCTCGGACTCCAGCACACCGGGATCGGCCAACACGCTGCGCAGCAGTCCAGCCATGAAAGCATCACCCGCCCCGGTGGTGTCAACGGCCGGGACCGGGATGCCCGGAACGTGCCCGCGAAACCGCGGCGTAACGTAGGTAGACCCTGCGGATCCCCGGGTGATGGCCACCATCTTCAGGCCGGGCCGCCACAGGCGCGCCAGAGCCTCAGTCTCATCGGACGCGCCGGTGAGGAATGCGAGTTCCTCCTCCGAGACTTTGACGATGGCGGCATGCTGCAGCCCAAGCAGCATCCCGGCCCGCGCGGACTCCGAGCTCGGCCACAGCGGCAGACGCAGGTTCGGGTCGTACGAGATCAGCGCGCCCCCCTCGCGGGCCAGGGCAATTGCCCGCAAGGTCGCCGCGCGGGCTGGCTCGCCGATCAGGCTGATCGAGCCAAAGTGAAAAGCCCGCGCCGCGCGCAACGCCGCCGCGTGGACGTTGACATCGGTCATCGAATAGAGCATATCGGCGCTGGGGTGGCGATAGAACATAAAGTCGCGCTCGCCATCCGCGCGCAAAGACACGAATGCCAGAGCCGTCCGCGCCTGGCTGCTGAACGACAACGTTGTCACGTCCACACCGGCATCGCGGAGCGTTTGGGCCAGGAAGTGCCCGAACGGGTCATCGCCGACCTGGCCAAGAAAGCCCGCAGACACACCGAGCCGGGCCAGCCCGGCCGCAACATTCGCCGGGGCGCCGCCAGGGGCCTTGATGAACGCGGGCGCATCGATCAGCCCGACCCCCGTCACTGTGGGCACAAAGTCAATCAGGAGCTCGCCATGCGTAATGACCATGTTGGAGTCATCTCCTGG
>JBDSIP010000144.1:0-2747 GCA_039917915.1 Thermoflexales bacterium | reverse complement strand
ACCCACCATGAGAGAAGCCGTCATCGTCGAAGCCGTCCGCACCCCCATCGGAAAGCGTAGCGGCCGCCTGAGCCAATGGCATCCGATTGACCTGCTGGCCCACACACTGGTCGAGCTCATCCGCCGGGCTGGCATCGATCCCGCCAGCATTGACGACGTCATCGCGGGTTGCTACAGCCAGATTGGCGAGCAGAGCATGAACATCGGCCGCAACGCCGCATTGGCGGCGGGCTTCCCTGAAAGCGTGCCGGGTACCACCGTCGACCGTCAGTGCGGCAGCAGCCAGCAGGCGATCCACTTCGCCGCTCAGGGGGTGATGAGCGGGGCCTACGACATCGTCATCGCCTGTGGCGTCGAGAGCATGAGCCGGGTGCCGATGGGGTCCAGCGCGCAAGGCCCCGGGCAACCCAGCAGCCCGCGCCTGGTCGAGCGCTACAAGGGCGGGCTGATTGGCCAGGGTCTGAGCGCCGAGGCCATCGCCCGCAAGTGGTCACTCACCCGGGCCGACGTCGATGCCTTCAGCCTCGAGAGCCATCAGCGGGCCGCGCGTGCCACCGATAACGGGCGCTTTTCGAAAGAGATCGTGCCCGTGCCCGTCGGGCTGGACGGCGTGCTGATGACGGTTGATGAGGGTATCCGCCGCGACACCAACCTCGAGAAGCTCGCCAGCCTCGTAACGCCCTTTAGATCCGACGGGCTGGTGACCGCCGGGAACGCCTCGCAGATCAGCGACGGCGCGGCTGCCGTGCTCATCATGGCCCGCGACGTGGCCGAGCGGCTGGGTCTGCGCCCGCGAGCGCGCTTCACTGCCTTTGCCGTGTGCGGGGATGACCCCATCCTCATGCTGACTGCGCCGATCCCGGCTACCCGCCGCGTCCTGGGCAAGGCCAGCCTGGCGCTGCAGGACATCGATCGGATCGAAATCAATGAGGCGTTCGCCAGCGTGGTGCTGGCCTGGCAGCGTGAGCTCGGCACCGACCTCGCCAGGGTCAACGTCAACGGCGGTGCGATCGCGCTGGGCCACCCGCTGGGTTGCTCGGGCGCGCGGTTGATGACGACTCTGTTGCATGAGCTAGAGCGCTGCGGCGGGCGCTTTGGTTTGCAAACGATGTGCGAATATGGGGGCATGGCCAACGCCACACTGATTGAACGCCTCTGATCCAACGGACACAAGACACACCATGAATATCGAGAACAGCACCTTTATCGTGACCGGCGGCGGCTCGGGCCTGGGCGCGGCGACGGCCCGGATGATCGTCGGCGGCGGCGGCTATGCGGTTCTGGCCGAAGTGAATCCCGCCGCGGCCGGGGCCGTCGTTGCGGAGCTGGGCGACCGGGCTCGCTTTGTCCGGACCGATGTCACCGACGAGGCGAGCGCCGAGGCCTGCGTTAAGGCAGCGATGGGAATGCCTGGCCCGTTGCGCGGGCTGGTCAATTGCGCCGGGGTCGCCATCGCCGAGCTTGCTTTGCGCAAAGGCCAGCCGCATAGCCTGGCCAGCTACTCGCGGGTCATTGCGGTGAATCTGATCGGGACATTTAACATGATTCGCCTGGCCGCGGCGGCCATGGCCACTCTGGCGCCGGATGCCGTAGGAGCGCGCGGGGTCATCGTCAGCACGGCCTCGGTGGCCGCCTTTGACGGCCAGATCGGCCAGGCGGCGTATGCGGCCTCCAAGGGCGGGGTGGCCGCCATGACCCTGCCGCTGGCCCGCGAGTATGCGCGCTATGGCATTCGAGTTCTGGCGATTGCGCCGGGGGTCTTTCGCACGCCCATGCTGGCCGGGTTACCCGAGCCCGCCCAGCTCTCGCTGGCCCAGCAAGTGCCCTTCCCCCAGCGTCTGGGCGACCCCGCTGAATACGCGGCGCTGGTCCGGCACATGATCGAGAACGGCTATCTCAACGGCGAAGTCGTGCGGTTGGATGGCGGCATCCGAATGGCCCCGAGATAAACCCCGGAATAGACATGCCCTGGTGGAGCCGGGCATGTCTATTTCGGAAGCGATCTAAATCGTGGCCCAGACAACCTGCCAGGGCGCAAGGCCCAGTGAAGGGCCGTGGACGTTGAAACGCACCCCCGTGACCTGGTCGCGGATGGCATTCCGGGTGCCGAGCAGGGCCCGCCAATCCGGACTGACCAGGCGCTCGTCGCCGGTCAGGTTGGTCATACACACGACCCGGCCGCGTTGGACACCCATCGGCGTGCCGTCCCCGCCGGGCGCGTCGCGCACGACGAGCAACACGCCCGGCCCCGCGTCGGGAATCTGGCACGCGCCCCCCGCTGCGAAGCCCGGCAGGGCAGCCCGCGCGCGGAGGAGCCGCTCGATCGCGTCGCCCACCCGGGTCTGGCGCGACGGGCCGTCGCTGTCTTCATCCGCCCAACGATCTGCGTCAACTTCGTCATCGACACTGAAACTGCCGGCGATCAGTCTGAGGGGGAGCACGGGCGCGCCTGGCAATGAAAGAAGGCAGCCGGCCAGAGCCGCGGAGGCGCGCTCCACCGCCCGTCCTCCAAGGCCCGCAAGCCAGGCCGCCACCGCCGCGTATTCGGTGACGAGCGAGGCACCTGTCAGGTCAGCCTGCCCGCGGGCCCAATCACCGATCAGGCGCGCATCCGCGCCCGCGAGGGCTGCGGCAATCGGCGCCACCTGGACGCGCGCGGGCGGTTCGACAAGTGTCACGTGCGCCGCTGCGGCGGCCCGCGCGCTCGGGGTGGCATCCGTCAGCCACACCCCTGCCACGCGCCCCTC